>DATBIZ010000394.1:0-6464 GCA_036556645.1 Vicinamibacteria bacterium
CCCAACGGCGCGGGCAAGACCACGCTGTTCCGCATGATCGTCGGCCAGGAGAAGCCGGACGCGGGGACGCTGAAGGTCGGGGAGACCGCGGTCGTCTCCTACGTGGACCAGAGCCGGGACACGCTCGACGGCACGCGCACGGTCTGGGAGGAGATCTCGGACGGCGGCCGGGACGTGGTGATGGTCGGCAAGCGCGAGGTGAACTCGCGCGCCTACGCCGCCTCCTTCAACTTCAAGGGACCTGACCAGCAGAAGAGGGTGAAGGACCTCTCGGGCGGCGAGCGCAACCGCCTCCACCTGGCCAAGCTGCTCAAGAGCGGCGGCAACCTGCTGCTGCTGGACGAGCCCACCAACGACCTCGACGTCGACACCCTCCGCGCGCTCGAGGAGGCGCTGCTCGACTTCGCGGGCTGCGCCGTGATCATCAGCCACGACCGCTGGTTCCTGGACCGGGTCGCCACCCACATGCTGGCCTTCGAGGGGGAGAGCCGGGTGGTCTGGTTCGAGGGGAACTACCAGGACTACGAGGCCGACCGCCACCGCCGGCTCGGGGCGGAGGCCGACCAGCCCCACCGGATCAAGTACCGGAAGCTCGTGAGTTAGGCTACACTCCGCCTTCCCTCGGACGCCAGAAAGCAGGACGGGTGAGGAGCATCACGGCCATTCCGCGTGCGGGCACGTCTGTGCCCGTGTCCCAGGCGGAACCGACCATCATGAGCGTGCTGCCTCTCCCCGATCCCGTCTCCCCGTCGGCCGTGACCGTCGACACCGTGACCGTGGACGCCGCGACCACCGCCGCCCCCGCGACCCGCCCCGTCTTCCCCGTACCGGCCCCGGCCCACCCGGACGTCCGGGTGCGGATGGAGGACCTCGTCCGCCAGTACGGCAAGCTGATCGCGGCGATGGTCCGCCGCGTCGGACGCAGCGCCCCCGCCCAGGTCCGCGAGGATATCCAGCAGCGGGTCCTCATCGCGCTGTGGAAGCAGCTCCGCTCCGGCCACGCGATCGAGCACCCCACGACCTACGTCTACCGCACCGCCGTGCGCGAGACCGTGCGCGTGATGCGCGAGGAGGCGGCGCGCGCGCAGGACCCGATCGAGGACGATCACGGGCCGTCCGGCCTGCGCGCCGAGCGGGGGGACCCGCACGCGGAGCTGGTCCGCAAGGAGAAGATGGGGCGGATACGCGCCGCCATCCGCGAGATCGCGCCCGAGCGGCGCCTGGCGGTGCGCGCGCACCTGAGCGGGTTCGACGTGGACGAGATCATGGCGCGCCACGGCTGGTCGTACCAGAAGGCGCGCAACCTGATCGCGCGCGGCATGGCGGACCTGCGCCGCATCCTGATGGAAAACGGCCTGGGGCCGCGCCAGTAGCCTTCGGATAACATGGCGGCCATGCGCCGCCTGCTCCTCGCCGGAACCCTCGCCCTTCCCGTGCTCGCCGCCGCCCGGCCGGCCGCTCCGCCGGACGCGCGCGGCACCTTCCACGTGGTGATCGCCGGCGGAACCGTGTACGACGGCACCGGCGCGCCGGGCCGGCGCGCGGACGTCGGCCTGCGCGGCGACCGCATCGCCGCGGTCGGCGATCTCGGCGCGTCGGCGGCCGGCGTGCGCTTGGACGCCTCCGGGCTCGCGGTCGCGCCCGGCTTCATCAACATGCTCTCGTGGTCCACCGACTCGCTGCTGGTGGACGGCCGCTCGCAGGGCGAGGTCCGCCAGGGCGTGACCACGCAGGTCATGGGCGAGGGCTCGTCCATGGGCCCGCTCACCCCGGAGATGAAGCGGCGGATCAGGGACGGGCAGGGCGACCTGCGCTACGAGATCACCTGGACCACGCTCGCCGAATACCTCCAGACGCTGGAGAAGAAGGGCGTCGCCCAGAACGTGGCCAGCTTCATCGGCTCCGGCACCATCCGCGAATACGTGGTCGGGCTCGACAACCGGCCCTTCACCGCCGCGGAGATGGAGCGCGCCCGGCAGCTCGTCCGCGACGAGATGAGCCAGGGCGCGCTGGGCATCGGTTCGTCCCTGATCTACGCGCCGGACACCTTCTCCACGACCGAGGAGCTGATCGAGATGTGCAAGGCGGCGGCGCCGCTGGGCGGACGCTACATCTCGCACATCCGCAGCGAAGGCGACCGCCTGCTGGAGGCGGTGGAGGAGCTGATCCGCATCGGCCGCGAGGCGGGGGTGCCGGCGGAGATCTACCACCTGAAGGCGGCGGGCGAGAAGAACTGGCCGAAGCTGGACGCGGTGATCGCGCGGGTGGAGAAGGCGCGCGCCGAGGGCCTGAAGATCACCGCCGACATGTACACCTATACCGCGGGCTCCACCGGCTTCGACGCCTGCATCCCGCCGTGGTCGCGCGAAGGCGGGGCGGAGGCCCTCTGGAAGCGGATCGCGGACCCTCCCACGCGCGCGCGGATCATCGAGGAGATGCGCCGGCCCGCCGGCTGGGAGAACCTCTGCCTGTCCGCGGGCTCGCCGGAGCGGCTGCTGCTGGTCGAGTTCAAGAGCGAGGCGCTCAAGCCGCTCACCGGGAAGCGGCTTTCCCAGGTCGCGCGCGAGCGCGGCACGGACCCCGAGAACACCATCCTGGACCTGATGCTCGCGGACCGCACGCGCGTGGGCGTCGTGTTCTTCCTGATGTCCGAGGAGAACGTGCGCCGCCAGATCCGGCTGCCCTGGGTGTCTTTCGGTTCGGACGCCTCGTCGATGGCGCCGGAACCGCCGTTCAACCGCTCGTCCACGCACCCGCGTGCGTACGGCAACTTCGCCCGGCTGCTCGGACGCTACGTGCGCGACGAGAAGCTGATCCCGCTCGCGGAGGCGATCCGCCGGCTGAGCGGCCTGCCCGCGGCCAACCTCGGCCTGCGCGACCGCGGCCGCGTCGCCGCCGGCTGGTTCGCGGACGTGGTCGTGTTCGACCCGGCCACGATCGCGGACCGCGCCACGTTCGAGGACCCTCACCAATACGCCGTGGGCGTGAAGCACGTGTTCGTCAACGGCGTCCAGGTGCTCCGCGACGGCGAGCACACCGGCGCCACCCCCGGACGCGCGCTGCGCGGGCCGGGCGCCGCGCCCTCTTCTTGAGCCGCGCGTGGCCGAGCGCCTCGCCCTCACCGGCGCGAACGGGTTCGTCGGCCGGCACCTGACCGCGGCCGCGGCGCGGCGCGGCCTGCACGTCACCGGCATCGTGCGGTCCGCGGCCGGCGCCGCGGTGGTCGAAGAGGCCGGCGGACGTCCGGTCGTGGCCGCGGACGTCCCCGCGGCCGCGCTGCGCGGCGCCGCTGCCGTGGTCCACCTGGCGCAGATCGGCCGTGAGCGGGACGGCGCCACCTACGAGCAGGTGAACGTGCTCGGCACGCGGGCGCTGGTGGCCGCGGCGCGCGAGGCCGGGGTCCCGCGGGTCGTGCTCTTCAGCGGCCTGGGCGTGGCCCATTACGGCCAGGCGCTGCGGGTCACGAACCGCTACTTCCTCTCGAAGCTCGCGGCCGAGCTGGAGCTGCTGCGGTCGGACCGCGAGGCGATCGTGTTCCGCCCGTCGTACATCGTCGGGCCCGGCGACGGGTTGATGGTGGCGCTTCTGGCCGCGTTCGCGGCGGGCACGCTCACGATCCCCGGCGACGGCTCCTACCGGATGCAGCCGATCGCGGTGGCGGACGCGGCGGAGGCGGTCCTGGCGGCGCTGGCCGCGCCGGCGCGGTGGTCCGCGGCCGCGCCGCCGCACCGCGTGTTCGACCTGGTGGGTCCCGAGCCGATCGCCTACCGCGCGCTGATCGAGCGCGTGGCGGCGCTGGCCGCGCCGGCCGGACGCCCGGCGCGCGCGCGCGTGGTGGAAGTGCCGGTGGAGGCCGCGGAACGGCAGGCGCGATCCGGCGGCTTCGCCGGCTTCGGGCCCGACGACCTCGACTGCCTGCTCTGCGACGAGCTGGCCGACCCGGGCCCGCTGCAGGCGCTGCTGGGCCGCCCGCTGGTGCCGCTCGCGCGCGCGCTCGCGGACGCGGTGCGCGGGTCCGCTTGACGCGCCCGAGGTCCGCCGACGTCCTCGTCGTCGGCAACGGCCTCACCGGCTGCCTGGTGGCGGCCGAGCTCGCGCGCGCGGGACGCCGCGTCGTGGTGGTCGCGGCGGCGCCTCCCGAGCCGCCGCCCCTCGGGCTCGTGCCCTCGGGCCCGACGCTCGCGTACGCGGAGGCGGTGCTGCGCTGGGGACCCGACGGCGCGCGAGAGCTGTGGTCGCTGCAGAGGGACGCGCAGGCCGAGCTGCGCCGGCTGACCGGCCTGTGGCGCGGGGATCTCGCCTGGCGCGCCGCGGGCGGCTTCCTGCTCGCGCGCACCCGCGCGGAGGGGGCCGCGCTCGCGGACAGCGAAGACATGCTGCGGGCCGAGGGGTTCGCGGGCGAGTTCCTCGACGGCTACATGCTGGAGGCGCGCTTCGACCTGCGCGCGTTCGCCGCCGGGTATTGGGCCGAGGAGGAGGCCGAGCTGGATGCGCGCGCGCTGGCCGACGCGGCCGCCGCGGCGGCGCACGACGCCGGCGTCACGTTCGCGGGAGCGATGAGGCCCGGCCAGTTCGAAGTCTCGCCCGAGGGCGTGCGGACGGAGACCGGCGAGGGAAGCGCGCGCGCGGCGGTCGCGGTGGTCGCGAGCGCGGCCGCGGTCGAGGTGCTGCCCGGCTTCGAGCGCCTGGCCGCCGCGGAGCGCCACGGGATCAAGGCGCCGCTGCGGCCGGAGGCGTCGGTGCCGTCGCCCGCCCGTGCCCTCGACGGCCGCTTCGCGTGGACGCTGCGGCGCGGATCGCTCGAGCTGGAGTTCTTCGGATCCACCGACGCGGAAGCCCTGCGCGCCGAGCACCTGCCCGTCCTCACGGGACCGTACGAGACGGTCGAGGCCTCGCCGCTGCGGCTCTCCGGCGACGGCTTGCCGCTGGTCGGGCCGGTGCCCGGCGTGCCGCTGGTGGCCGCGCTGCCCGCCGGACCCGACCTCGGGTGGATGCCGCTCCTCGCGCGCTGGGCCGTCTCTTCCCTGCTGACCGGCCGCGACGCGACGCCGGCGCGGCTGCGCGCCGCGCGAACCGCTTCGGCTATGCTCTGACCAATGCGCCTCGGCATCACCGACTTCATCGACTGCGCGCATTTCCTGCCCGGCCACGCCAAGTGCGGCCAGCTCCACGGCCACACCTACAAGGTCGAGGTGATCGTCGAGGGCGAGAAGTCGGGCGGCATGATCGTGGACTTCAACGAGCTGAAGGCCCGCACGCGCGAGGTGCTGCAGCGCTACGACCACCGCAACTGGAACGACTTCCTGGAGTTCCCGTCCGTCGAGAACATCTGCGAGCTGCTCTCGGGGCAGCTCAAGGAGCGCCTGTCGTTCCCGTTCATCGTGCGGGTGTGGGAAGGGAACGGGAAATGGGCCGAGCTCTAGGGAGTGGCTAGAGCGGCTCGGTCTCCCGGGCGATGATCTCGTCGAAGCGCCGGCGCAGCTCCGCGGTGATCGGACCCGGACGCCCGGTCCCGATGCGCACGTCGTCCACCCGCACGACGGGCAGGATGCCGCGCGAGGCGCTGGTGAGGAACGCCTCGGTCGCCTCCCGGAGCTGGTCCAGGCGCAGCGCGGTGGTGGCCAGCGGCAGCACGCCGCGCGCCGCCTCCAGCACCAGCGTGCGCGTGATGCCGGCGAGCGCGCGCTCCTCCTCGGTGTGGAGGATGCCGGCGGCGACCGCGAAGAAGTTGCTGGAGAGGCCTTCGAGCAGCGCGCCGTCCTCGCCCACGAGCAGCCCTTCGTGCGTCTCCGGCGGCAGCGCGCCGTAGGCCACGCGCGCGGTCTCGAGGAACCGCGTGTCCTTCGTGCGCGGGTCGTGGCGGCGGACCGGCACCGTCACGCAGGAGACGCCGGCCTCGTAGAGCGCGGCCGGCAGCGGCTCGAAAGGCTCGATCGCGGCGAACAGGTGGGGCGGCGCCCAGGTCAGGCGCACGCGCGACTCGGCGTGCCCGGCGGCGGCGACGGCGGCGGCGAGCCCGGTGCGCGCCGCGACCGCGTCGAGGCGGCCCGGCCGTCCCTGGGCGGCGGCCGAGTCCTCGAGCCGGCGCAGGTGATGCGCGAAGGCGACGACGCCGTCGCCGCCATGCGTGCGCAGCGTCGAATACGCGCCGGGCGGCACGAGCGCCGAGGCCTCGGAGAGGCTGGCGGCGCATCGCATCTCGACCGGCTCGCCGCTCGTGATCTCGAAGGTCCGCACCGGCATCACTTCCGATTCTAGGCCCGCTCGCCGCCCGGCGGAGGGCGAGCGCAACAGGGTTGACAAGGGGACGCTCAACCCTTAAGATGAACAGTCGGGAGGACTTTTGGCCAAGATCATCGGCATCGACCTCGGCACGACCAACTCGGTCGTCGCGGTGATGGAGGGGGACAGCCCCACGGTGATCGCGAACCCCGAGGGCAGCCGTACCACGCCCTCGGTCGTGG
>DATBIZ010000395.1:0-4532 GCA_036556645.1 Vicinamibacteria bacterium
CCGTCTGCGCCCGCGGCGGCGCGCGCCGCTGTCGCCTTGACCGGCTCAATCGACGTCCACCGACGTCCCGAGATCCTCACCGGGCAGCGGGACCGCGGGCACGGCGGGTGCGGCTTCCGGCTCGGCCAGGAGCCCCCTGGCGTGGGCGCGCATCTCGGGCAGCCAGGGGAGCAGCAGCAGCGCATAGGCGCCGGCCGCGAGCAGAGCGTCGCGGGCGCCGTTCCCGGGGAGCAGCTCGCCCAGCCCGTACACCGCGGCCGCGCACCAGAAGAGGGGCAGGATCGCGCGCAGCGCTTCCGTCGTGGGCCGGGGACTCCGCGCCGCGCGCAGGGCCAGCCAGAGCACGGATGCCGCGCACCCGGCCTGGCTCAGGATCGCGCCGGCGGCGGCGCCCTCGATTCCCGCACCCGCCGTCAGAGCCAGCACCGAGAGGCCGGCGTTCGCCAGCAGCCCCGCCCCCGTAACGAGCGGGAGGAGGCGCTGGCGGTCGGCGGCCACGACGCCGAGCGCGGAAAGCGTGATGAGCCCGGCGGTGAAGCCCGTGAAGATGTAGAGCCGCGCGGCGGGCACCGCGGGGAGATACTGGGAGAGGGCCAGGGCCGTCAGGGGTCCGATGCCGAGTGCCAGGAACCCCAGCAGCGGCGGGTAGAGACGCGTGAAGGGAAGCACGGTGCGGTCCAGGTGAGTGCGCAGGGCGGCCGCCTGCCCGCGCGTCACCGCCTGGCCGTAGACTTCGGGGAAGACGACTGTGCGCACGATCAGGGCCGCCGACCCGGCGAGCCCGGCGATGGAAGTGGCGAACGCGTAGTAGCCGAGCAGCGACGTGCCGCCGAAGGCCGCGACCGCGAGCTTGTCGGCGGTCACCAGGGTCATTCCGAGCAACACCGAAAGGGCCTGCGGGAAGCCGATCCGGAGGAGTCGCCCGAGTCGGTCGCGCGCGAGAGCCGGCCGGAGCGAGACGCGGCGCGCCGCGACCGCGGCGTTGAAGAGGCTGGCCAGCACGAAGCCGGCGAGGGCCCCCTCGAGGCCGCGCGCGAGCGCTCCAGCCCCCACACAGGTGAGCTGGACCGCGGCGTTCATGATCTCGAGCTTGGCGAACCGGCGAAGCTCGCCCCGCGCGCGGATCGTGGTCAGCGTGTAGAGGATCAGCATCTCGGTGAGCGCCGAGGCTGCGAACGCGCGGAGTCCCATGGCGAAGGCCGGGTCGGCGACGCGGAAGGAGACCGCCAGCGCCCCCGCCGCGAGCGTCGAGAAGACGGCCAGCAGGAATCCCAGCGCGGTGCGCGCCGACAGATCGTCGTGGGGCCCGGCAGCGCCCGCGGCCGCCCGGGACTGCGACAGCTCGCGCTCGAGACCGCGGGTCACGCCCAGGCCGCCGAAGAGGCCGTAACGGCCGGCGATCCGGAACAGCGTCCAGGCTCCGTAGGAGTCCGGGCCGAGCAGCCGCGCGAGGAGCAGGCCGCGCAGGCCGAGCAGGCCTTCCGTCAAGGCCCGGGCCACGCTGTAGAGAAAGATCCTTCGGAATCGCGCGGGGAGGCCGCTCCGGCGGTGGGGATCCCCGGTCACGGCTTGCCGAGCGGGGAGCGCGTCACTCCGGGGAGCCGCCTGCCGCCGGCCGGGCTCGGGACGAAGCGGGAACGCATCCGGCGGAAGAGCTTCAGGTAGCGGATTTCTCCCACGACGCGGGGTGGGGCCGCGGCCGTGCGCTCGAGGGTGTGCAGGGAGGGGACGTTGTCCGGCGCTATGGCCCGCCATCCAACGTGGAAGCCGCGCTCCAGCGCTTCTCTCGCGCGCGCGGACGCCAGCGCCGATCCCACGCCATGGTTCCGCTCGCGGGGATCCACGTACAGGTCCCAGAAGTAGACGGTGCCCGGGGGGAGCGGGAGCGGGTGGATCTCGAGGTCCGGCTCGATGCGGTCGGAGCTCCAGGCCCAGCCCACCGGACGCGCCTCGCGCCAGGCGACGAGACCCCTCCGGCCGCGACGCAGGGCGCGCCGCATGCGCTCCAGCCGCTGGGGTGTCGCAATCGTCGCCAGAGCCGCCAGGTCGGCTTCGTCCAGACGCCGGATCCGAACGCCCTCGGGTGCGGCGTCCGGAGCTTCGAGGTCGTGCTCCACCACGAGCAAGCGCCCGCGGCGCCAGAGGCGGTGGAGCGTGCGCTCGCGCAGCAGGCGCCGGACCCCCGGCCAGCCTTCGCGGACCCGGACGGCGTGCGCCATCGCCGGGAACGCGAGGACGTCGCGGACGTGCCTGGAGAGCGAGTTCGGCAGGCGGCTGCGGCGCGCCGCCACGGGCGGCATCGCGGCCAGTCTCACGCGTTGGCCGCCGGGGCGGGCTGCACCACGCGGAACTTCGCGTTGGGCCCGGCCTCGAAGCGCTCGACGAACTCGACGTCCACGCGGATCCGGTCCCCTGCCGCGCGGTGGACGGCATCCTCGATCGTGGCCGCGGCGGCAAGGGAGGGCTCCGCCAGGCGCGCGCGCACCCGCATCCACCCGCGCTCCAGCTGGATGACCTGATAGCGCAGCATGCCCGGGATCTCTTCCAGAGCGCAGGTCAGCGCATAGGGAGAGAGCCGCCGGCCGTCGGGGAGCTCGAGGTGATCGGTCAGCCGTCCGGTGACGACGCCGAGCAGCGGAAGCGCGCGCCCGCACGGGCACGGCTCGGCCCCGAGCGCGCCGCGGTCGGCCGTCCGGTAGCGCAGGAGCGGCATGGCGCGGTTCACGAGGAGGGTCGCGACCAGGTCGCCCTCTTCGCCCGGCGCGGCCGGCTTCCCGGATGCGTCCAGGACCTCGAGGTGAATCACGTCGGCGTTCACGTGCAGGCCGCCGCGCGGACACTCCCAGGCGATCTCCTTGGTCTCGGAGCAGCCGTAGACGTCGAACACGGGGCAGCCGTAGGCGGTCGCAAGCCCGGCGCGGAGCGCGGGTCGGAGCAGCTCGCCGCTCGTGAAGAGGAGTCGCGGACGCGTCGGCGCGGGCGGCGCGGTGGCACTCGCCTCGAGGAGCGTCGATGGGAAGCCGTAGACGACATCGGGGGCGAAGCGCGCGAGCTCGGCGGCTACGCGCTCGGCGGGCTGGAGGACGCTGATCTTCCGCACGCGGGAAAATCCGGGGACTCCTTCGCGCTCGGCGCCCTCGATGGGCAGCGGCAGGGCGTCCAGGATCGCCACGCGATCCCACGGGCGCACACCGCAGGCGGCCCGCGCGCGCAGCTTGACGAGGTGCTTGAGGCGCGCCCATGCCCGCGCCTCGTAGTAGACGCGGAAGGGCTCGCCGGTGGAGCCCGAGGAGCGCGACGATCGCCAGGCGGGATCGACGCGTCCGGCGGCCAGTGCCGTCGCGCCCGCCTCTCGCAGGTCGGACTTGGAGACCGGCGGCAGCTCCTGTAGCAGCGCGAAGGGCTGCGACCGGGCTCCGGCGCGCGCCGGGTCGATTCCCGCCGCGCGCAGCCGCCCTGCGTAGAACGGCGCTCGCGCCGCGGCGTCCAGCAGACGGGAGAGGCGGCGCCCGGCCAGCGCTCTCAGGCTCCCGGCGTCCAGACGCGGCGCCCTGAACGTGGACGGCGCGTCCACGACCGTCCACCAGGCCACCGCTCCGATCACGCGACGGCCGCCTCCGCGGGCGCGCGGGCGCGCTGCGTGGACAGTTCGGCGTAGAGCTCCAGATGACGCTCCGCGACGCGCTCCCAGGAGAGCTGGCGCTCGGCCCGGGCGCGATTCACGGCACCCATCGCGGCGCGCAGCGCGGGGTCGGAGGCGAAGCGCTGGATCGCGCGCGCCACCGCGGCCGGATCGTCGGGAGGAACGAGGATTCCGTTCTCCCCGTGCCGGACGAGCTCCGGAATGCCGCCGACGTCGGTTCCGACGATCGGCAGACCCGAGGCCAGCGCCTCGGCGAAGGCGTTGCCGAACGCCTCCTGACGCGGCACGAGCGTGAAGAGATCCGCTGCGCGGCAGTGCTCGGCGACCTCCGCCCGCTCGAGAGGCCCGGTGAACTGCACGGCTTGCTCCAGGCCGAGGCGCGCCGTCAGATCGCGCAGCCCGCGCTCGGCGGGACCGCTCCCCACGATCTGGAGCCGGACGTGCTCGGGCCCGAGGATGCGGAGCGCCTCGATCAGCACGGCGAGACCTTTGCGCTCGATCAAGCGTGCGACCGCGATGCAGCGCAGAGGCTGGCCGTCCGCCCCATTCCGGCCGCGGGCCGGTGGGCGGAAGACGTTCACGTCCACGCCGTTCTCGATCACGACATAGCGCAGATCGGGCTGCGTGCGCCGCGCGAGCTGGCCCAGGCTCTCGCAGACGACGACCAAACGGTCGGCTTCCCGCCAGATGCGCCGCGTGAGGGGCAGGAGCAGCGCGTGGGCGCGCCGAAGCCGCGGATCGTAGCCCGGCACGTCCGAGCCGCGCAGGGAGACCACGGCCGGCACGCCCCGCAGGCCCGCCACGGGGAGCAGCGCGCCGGTGGGGAGGGAGAAGTAGGCGTGGACGACCGCGTAGCGCTGGCGTCGCAGCAGGCGCCGGACCACGGGGA
>DATBIZ010000396.1:0-15076 GCA_036556645.1 Vicinamibacteria bacterium
CCGTAGGTCTGCCCCTCGGACGTCACCTGCACCAGCTCCTGCGGCGCGCGCACGGCCAGCGCCCGCAGCAGCACCTGATCCACCAGCGTGAAGATCCCGCTGGTGACCCCCACCCCGAGGCCGATCGAGGCGACCGCGATCAACGTGAGGCCCGGGGACTTGCGCCAGGAGCGCAGCGCGAAGCGGAGGTCCGAGACGGCGGTGGCCATGGTCGCCTTCCTTCAATAAGAGAGGATGCCGCGGGGTTGTCGAGCAAGCCACGTGCCGGCCGGGCTGACCGGCAACCGCCTCCAGCGCCTCGGCTTCAGGCCCGGCCGCGCAGCCGCGGCGTTCGGATCTGGGACGCGGCTGGCCGCGGGCGGACGGCGCGTCCCCCGCCGGTCCCGCGGCGCTAGCCGAAGCGCACTTCGGTCGCCTTCGCGTCCGGCTCGCAAAAGGCGACGAGCGCCCGGGCTTCCTCCTCCAGCGCGGCCCGGTCCACCCGCGCCAGCGGCGCAAACGGCTCCACGGTGAGCCGTGCGGTCGCGCGGGCGCGGGCGATGCTCCAGGTGCCGGCCACGCGGCCGTCCACGAGAAACGTGGGCAGGATGCGCAGGTTCGCGGTGGCCACGCGCTTGCGATGCTCGTCCGCGATCACGCGCGCGCGGTCGGCGTGCGCGAGCAGCAGGTTGTCGTAGTCGGGCAGGAAGCGAGCGGGGGCGGCGACCGTGACCGGCGGGCGCGGGGCGTCGGGCAGGTCGAACAGCTCGCGGCCGTCTTCGCCGCGGAACGACTTCAGCTTCGGCCGCAGGGCCTCGAACGCGGGCGCCAGCTCGCGCGCGCCCGACCACGTGGCGGCGTCGCGTACGCTCGCGGGCCCGAAGGCGGCCAGGTAGGCGAGCACCAGCGGACGCAGGTCTGCCCCGTCGGGGATCGCGCGTCCGATCCACGCGTCCGCCGGCGCGAACTCCGCCGCCGCCGGCCAGCCCCAGCGTGCCTCGGCCGGCACCTGCACCAGCGGGAGGTGGGTGCGGACGGCATAGCCGAGCGCCCGCGGATCCGAGCGGGGATGCGCGCGAGCGAGCACGTCGCGGAGGGCTTCGAAGGTCCGCGGCTGCTCGCGGAGGGCGCTCCGCGCCGTCTCCGCGACGCGCCCGAGGTCGATGCCCTTGGCGCGATCCCGCAGCACCCCGTGCATCACCGCGGTGAGCATCGGCTGCAGCGCCGGACGCCACCGCTCGTAGTCGCGCGCGCTCACCAGGTGCAGCGTGCACCGCATCAGCGTCGCGCGCACGAGCTTGCGCTCGAGGGCCGCCCGGGTGAGCTGCTCGGCCCGGAATCCCGCCAGGCGGGACCACAGCCCGATGTAGGGAGGCCGCGGGAGCTGAGCCTGCATGCCGGCCAGACGCTCCACCGCGCGGACGACCGGCGTCTTCTCGCGCGCGAGCAGCATCTGGCGCGCGAGCGTGGCGCGGTTGAGCTCCGCGACGGTCAGCACGCCGGCCATGGGGCGGAGCATGGACCGCGGGCCCGGGCGATGTCCACCGCCCCGCCGCGCCCGAAACGGCCTACAATCGACGCAACCAGCCCCGAGGAGCCATGCGCCTTCACCGTCGCGCCTTCCTCACCGCGCTCGGCGCGGCCGCCGCCCCGGCGGTCCTGCGCGCGCGCGCGCGGACGCCGCGCTACCCGATCGGGTTCTCCACGCTGGGCTGCCCGGCCTGGAGCTGGACGCGCGTGCTCGACGAGGCGGACCGGCTCGGCTACGCGGCCATCGAGCTGCGCGGCGTGGCCGGGGAGATGGACCTGACCAGGGTGCCGGAGCTCTCGGGCACGCGCCTGGCCGAGACCCGTCGCGAGCTGTCGGCGCGGGGCCTGGTCGTCTCCGATCTGGGCGCGTCGGCCAACATGCACGAGAAGGACCCCACCGCGCGCGAGAAGAACTTCGCCGAGGGGCGGCGTTTCATCGATCTCGCGCAGGCCATGGGCGTGAAATACGTGCGCATGTTCCCCGACAAGGTGCCGCCGGGCGAGGAGCGCGCGGCGGTGACCGCGCGCATCGTCGAGGGCTTCCAGACGATGGCCGCCCACGCCAAACCGGCCGGCGTGGTCGTGCTCGTCGAGTCGCACGGCGACTTCACGAGCTCGAAGGACCTCGCCGCGATCCTGCAGGGAGTCGGCTCGGACGCGTTCGCGCTGCTCTGGGACGCTCACCACACCTTCGTCGCGGGGAAGGAGAAGCCGGCCGACACCCACGCCGCGCTCGGCCGCTGGGTGCGGCACACCCACCTGAAGGACTCGCGGGCCGCGGGCACGGAACGCCGGTACGTGCTGACGGGGACGGGCGAGGTGCCGGTGCGCGAGCAGGTGAGCGTCCTCGCCAAGGGCGGATACCAGGGCATCTACGGCTTCGAGTGGGAGAAGCGGTGGCACCCGGAGATCGAGGATCCCGAGGTCGCCTTCCCGCACTATGCCGAGGTCATGCGGGAGTACCTGGCCGCGGCCGGGGTCAAGCCGGCATGAGCGCAGGGCGAGACACGCCCCGGCGGCGCGCGCGTTCGGGGTTTCGGGGGAATGAAGGAGGTCACGATGTCACGGAAGGATAAGGTCTCCCGCCGCGAGTTCCTCGAGAAGACCGGGCTGGCCGCCGCCGCCTTGCCGGCGCTGGCCACCGCGCGGCCGGCGGACGCCGCGGCCGCGATGCCCCGGCGCACGCTGGGCCGCACGGGCGTGTCCGTGCCCATCCTCGCCCTCGGCTGCGGCAGCCGCTTCCTCATGTACAAGCCCGAGGAGGCCTCGGCCGTGCTCGAGAAGGCGATCGGCCTCGGGGTGAACTACTTCGACACCGCGATCGACTACGGCAACGGCGAGAGCGAGACCCGCGTCGGCCGCGTGATGGCCACGCGGCGCAAGGACGTGTTCCTGGCCACC
This sequence comes from Vicinamibacteria bacterium, assembly GCA_036556645.1. Classification (GTDB taxonomy): domain Bacteria; phylum Acidobacteriota; class Vicinamibacteria; order Fen-336; family Fen-336; genus DATKEG01. The sequence goes on from DATBIZ010000396.1 coordinate 2,911, forward strand.
AAGGTGCCCACGCGCGCGCGCACGCGCGACGGCGCCCTGCGCGAGGTCGAGGCGAGCCTGAAGCGGCTGCAGACCGACCACGTGGACCTGTTGCACCTGCACAGCCTCGCCAAGGAGGACGACCTCGCGAAGATCGAGGCGAAGGACGGGGCGATCCGGGCGCTCTACGAGCTGCGCGACCAGAAGGTAGCGCGGTTCATCGGCATGACCAGCCACACGGACGGCGCGGTGATGGCGCAGGCCATCGAGCGCAACGACCTCGACTGCGTGCAGATGGCCATGAACCCGGCGCGCGTGCTCCGGTTCGAGGACCAGGCGCTGCCGGCCGCGAAGAAGAAGGACCTCGGCGTGATCCTGATGAAGGTGACCGGGCAGGAGCGGCTGCTGGGCGCGAACGGCGCCGCGCCGGCGGCGCTGCTCCGCTACGCCTGGACGCTGCCCGTGTCCACGGTCGTGTGCGGCATGCCGAAGCTCGAGTTCCTGGACCAGAACGCGGCGTCCGCGCGCGCCTTCACCCCCATGCCGCCGGGCGAGATCGACGCGCTGCGCACCCAGCTCGCCGGGCGGCAGATCGCGCTCGAGCAGTTCTTCGCGCACCATCACGACGGGATGGCGTAGCGGGACTCACGGTCCGCATCGCAGCGGCGTCCGGCGCCTCCGCGCTCCGTGCCCCCGCGGAGCGCTCCCTTCGCGACGCCGAGGTTAACATCGGCCGCATGGCGGTCCCGGAGCCGCATCGGCGCACGCTGGACGAGCAGGGCTGGGTCGCGCTCGCGGGCCTGATCGCGCCGCGCCAGCGCGCGCTCCTGGTCGAGCGCATCGAGGCGCTCTTCGCCGAGGAGGGCGAGCGCGCCGGCGCCGAGTGGAAACAGGAGAACGGCGCGCGCCGGCTGGCCAACCTGGCGGACAAGGGCGACGTGTTCATGGCGGCCATGCTCGCGCCGGACGTCCTGGCCCACGTCGCGCACGTGCTCGGGCCGCGCTTCAAGCTCAGCAGCCTGAACGCGCGCGCGGCGGAGCCGCGGGGGGGCGAGGCGCAGCCGCTGCACGTGGACGCCGGCGCGGTGCCCGACCAGAGCGGGTACTGGGTCTGCAACGCCCTCTGGATGCTCGACGACTTCACGCCCGACAACGGCGCGCTGCGCGTGGTTCCCGGCTCGCACCGCTCGGGACGCCGGCCGCAGGAGGTCCTGGACGACCCGCGCGCGCCTCATCCCGACGAGGTGCTCGTGACCGGCCGCGCGGGCGACGTGGTGGTGATGAACTCGCACCTCTGGCACGGGGGGACGGCCAACCGCACCGCGGGCCGCCGCCTGGCCCTGCACGCGTTCTACTGCCGGGCGGACAAGCCCCAGCAGCAGTACCAGAAGGCGCTGCTGCGCCCGGAGACCGTGGCGCGGCTGTCGCCCGAAGCGCGGGCGCTGCTCGCGCTCGACGATCCCGACAACGACGCGATGGGCGCCGCGGGCGGACAGAGCGGCTTCATGCGCTAGAGGCGCGCGGAACGCGCCCGCGGGAGCGCAGGCGGGTTCGGAGCGTCGGGCCGTCCTCAGCGCGCGTCGTAGGGGCCGTGGACGGACGTCACCGCATACGACTCCGACGTGTCGTCGAGCACGAGCACCCGGTAGGCGGCGCCGCCCGGCGCCACGCGCACCACGACGTGCCCCTGCGCGGCCGCCAGCCGGTCGAGCAGGGGGCCGATCACCACGCGGTTCGCCTCGATCATGTTCGTCGCGAACACGTCTCGCGGCCCGGGATAGAGCCGGGTCGAGTACATGCGGTCGAGGACGTCGTGGCCGGGATGGTCGGACGACCAGACCGGGACGATCCACACGCGCGGGCGCAGCGCGCTCACGAAGAACGCGTTGGTGGAGTCGCGGTTGCCGTGGTGGTTCAACAGCGCCACGTCCACCGGACCGACCGCACGCGCGACCGGCGACTCGACGTCGTGCCACTCCGGGTAGCCGGGCCGCGGGAGGCCCGGCATGTCGCCGCCGCTCCAGTAGTCGAACGCGCCGTAGCTGACGCGCACGCCCAGGCTCGACATGTTCTCGGTCGGCCCGTCGCGCGCGTCGAGGGCGTCGAGCGACGGGACGTGCCGCCGGGTCTCGGTGCCCACGCCCGTCCAGACGTCGCCGTTGGCCGCCACGTTGCGCACCTCGAAGGTGGGATGGCGCTCCGGCTCGCGCCGCAGCACGATCTGGTCGCTCCGCCCGGGCACCAGCCGCTCGCCGCGCGCTCCGCCGCCCTCCAGGAACGCGCGGTAGCGCCGGAAGGCCGGGGCCTGGAACTCGGCGTGCGCACGCGACGGGTAGTCGTAGGTGGGCCACCCGCGGTCGAGCATGGTGCGGACGGGGATGCGCTCGGCCACGTCCACCATCGCGTTCATGTGGTCGTCGTGGAAGTGCGTGACGAAGCCGTAGTCGATCGCCTCCGCGCCCATCGCGCGCGCGTAGCGGGCGATCCACTCGCCGGTCGGACGCGAGGCGTCGGGGCGCGGCGCCGTGCCGCGCGGGGGACGGTGGCCGCCGTCCCCGGCGTCGATCAGCAGCGTGGTGCCGTCGGGCAGCAGCAGGAGCGCGGCGTTGCCGCGGCCGGTGTTGATGTGGTGGATGTCGAGGGTGCCCGGCGTCCAGGGCGGCAGCCGCCCGCCCGTGGTCTGGGCGGCGGCCGCGGCGGCGGCCAGCAGCGCGGCGGCGGCCACCCGCGCGGCGGTCATGCCGGACGGCCCAGGCGCCGCGCCGCGATCCACTGCAGCGCCGCGACCACGAGGAACGAGGCCACCGTCAGCCACAGGGCCGCGCGCAGGCCGCTCGCCGCGGCCACCTGCCCCGTGACCCAGGGCAGCGTCACCCCGCCGGTCAGGGCGGCCGTGAACAGGATCCCGAACACGGTGCCCGTGTAGGCCGCGTAGCGCGCCCCCACGATGCCGAGCACGGTGGGGAAGATGCCGGCGAACGCCGCCGCCACCGCCACCGTCGCGGCCACCGCCGCCGCGGGCTGCCGCGCCAGGGCCAGCGCGGCCACCGCCGCCGCCGCGGCGAGCGCGGAGCCGATCACGATGCGGGAGCCGGGAATCCGCAGCGCCAGCCGGCTCAGGAGCACGCGCGCCAGCATCAGCGCCGCCCAGTAGGCGGCGACGACCCACGAGACCGCGCGCACGCCCAGGCCGAGGTCGCGGTTGAGGAGGATCGAGATGTAGCCGCCCGCCACGAACTCGTTGGCCGACTGGAAGAAGAGCGTGGCCGCGAAGAGCAGCACCACCGGGTCGCGCAGGAAGCGGCCGGCTTCGGCCAGCGGCACGCGGCCGCCGTGTTTCGGCGGCGGGAAGGCGCGGGCCGCGTTGTGCACGGCGATCGCCGCGCACAGCGCCGCCGCGGCGAACAGGATGCCGGCGAGCCCGAGCGCCTCGATGAGCAGCCCGATGGAGAAGGGCAGCAGCAGGGCGCCGAAGCCGAAGAACACGCCGACCAGGTTCAGGGCGGCGGTCTTCGCCGCCGGGTCGTCGTGCAGGTCGGCCACGAGGGTGTTGGCCGCGCTGTTGACCATGCCGCCGCCGACGCCGAGCACCGCGACCGCCGCCACCAGCGCGGTGAAGGCGCCCGCCGCTCCCAGCATCCCGAGCGCGGCGCCGACCAGCACGGGGCCGAGCACGAGGGGCGGGCGCGTGCCGTAGCGGTCCATCAGCGGGCCCAGCGCCAGGCTGGTGGCCAGGATGCACAGGTTCATGGCCAGGAACAGCGTGCCCACCTGCGCCAGCGAGAAGCGCAGCCGCTCGGAGAGCGCGGGCAGCACCGCGCCGAGCAGCGCCATGGTGATGCCGAACAGGAACATGCCGGCATGGGCGGCCGCGGCGGAGCGCGCCGCCGGCCCGGTGGCCGCGGGCGCGGGGGCGGGGGCGGCGCTCACGGGGCGCCGCGCCCGGCCAGCCGCCGGGCGTAGGCTTCGAACACGCGCGCGTTGTGGTCCGGCCGTACCCCGGGCACGTTCGGCGACACGAACGTGTCGAGCGCGAAGCCGCGCGCCGCCAGGCGCGCCCCGGCCTCGGCCACCAGCGCCATGGCCACGAGCACGGCGGCCATCGTGGAGGCGGCCGCGACCTTCTCCGTGCGGCCGACGTCCACCAGGCTGTCCTCGGGCGGCACGCAGTTGTCGATGGCGATGTCCGCCACGTCCGGCAGTGCCTGGCCCGTCGAGTGCGTGCGCTTCGCGACGGCGGCGTTGGCGAGCGAGGACACCGAGATCACGGTCAGGCCGCGCTCCTTCGCGTACAGCGCGGCGTCCATCGGCGCGGCGTTGAGGCCGCCGTGCGAGAACACCACGAAGCAATCGCCGCGGCGCAGGGGGAAGCTTTGCAGGAACACCGGCGCGTAGCCTTCCTGGCGCTCGAGCCAGAGCAGCTCGCGCGCGCCGCCCGGTCCCACCACGTTGCTCCACATCAGGCGCGGGTCGTAGAGGGGCACGAACCCGACGAAGCTGCCGTAGCGCGGGAACACGTCCATCACCGGGATCACCGAGTGGCCGCTGCCGTAGAGGAAGGCGAACCCTCCGCCGTGGATCGCGGCCGCGATCGCCTCGCCCGCCTGCTCGATGCGCGCGGCCTGCGTCTCCCGGACGCGGGCCAGCACCGCGGTGACCTGCTCGTAGTACGCGGTCGCGGACATGGGCCTCCTCAGGAGCGGGCGGTGTCGAACAGGGCGAGGCGCCCCGCGCCGAGGAGGCCGGCGTCCTGGCCGAGCGCGGAGGGCTCGATGCGGCACTGCCGCGCCGCGATCGGCTGTGCCCAGCGGGGCACCGCGCGGCGGATCGGCTCCAGGAAGAGGTCGCTCGCCTGCATCAGCCCGCCGCCGAGCACGACCACCTGCGGGTTCAGCGCGCTGATCAGGTTCGCGACGCCCATGGCCAGCGCCTCCGCCGCGTCGGCCACCGCCCGCTTGGCGGCGGCGTCGCCGTGGCGCGCGGCGTCGGTGACCGCCTTGCCGTCGCGCGCGCCGGCGCGGCGCGCCAGCGCGGGCCCCGCCGCCTGCGCCTCCCAGCAGCCGAGCGTCCCCTGCGGCGTCCACGCGGGATCGGTGGCGAACCAGCCGACCGCGCCGGCGATGCCGGCCGCGCCGCGCACCACGCGGCCTGCGCAGAGCAGCCCGGCGCCGATGCCGGTGCCCACGCCGAGGAACACCGCGTCCGTGCAGCCGCGCGCGGCGCCGATCCAGCTCTCGCCGAGCACGTAGCCCGAGCGGTCGCTGTCGATCGTGAGCCGCGTCGGGAGCAGCCGCGCCAGCGGCTCGCGCACGTCCACCTGGGTGTCGCCCCAGAGGTTCGGCGCCCAGGCGCGGCCGCTCGCGGGATCGTAGATGCCGGGGACGATCACGCCGGCCCCCTCCAGGTCGGCCCAGGTCAGGCCGGCCGCGACCACGGTCTCGCCCGCGACGCTGGCCAGCGCCTCGAACGAGAGGACCGACCCGCCTTCGTGGGACGGGCGCTTCGTGCGGCAGACGACGCGGCCCTCGTGATCGACGACCGCGAAGGCGGCCTTGCTGCCGCCGAGGTCGATGGCCAGCGCGTGCATCGTGGGTGGAGGCGCGATCCTGACCGCCCGAAGCCCCGGCGTCAACTTCATCGCGGGGGGGGACAGCACCCCCCGGCGCGCCGCCACCGCGCATCGCGCGGCGCCGTCGTGCTCATCGCGGGGCCGCGGTCCTACAGGCGCAGCCGCAGCCCGCGGCCGCGCAGCCACTGGGCGAGCGCGACCACCGCCCAGGAGAAGGCGACGGCGCGCAGCAGGCCGGCCGCCAGCGAGCCGCCGAGCGCGTGGTACGGGTTCGTGCCGAAGGCGAGGGCGATCGCGGCGAAGGCGGCGTGGAGGAACGGCGCGAGCAGGTAGATGGTGAGCGCGTTCTCGCCCGCCCCCGTGAGCAGCCGCGGCCAGCGGCGGCGGTCGCGCACGTCCGCGACGACGTAGGCGACGGTCCAGGCGGCCACGGTGCCGGCGGCCGAGAGCAGGCACCACGGCACCGTCGCGCGAGTCTTGTTGATCCAGAAGGCCGGGTGCAGGTCGTGCAACGCGTGCAGCAACCACCCGGCCGCGCCGAGCGCGGCGGCGCCGGCCAGCGCCCACGGCACGAAACGCGCCGCGCGCTCGCCGCGGCGGCGGTGCGCGAGCAGCGCCAGCGTCAGCACCGTGCCCGAGAGCGCCAGCGCGCCGTGCGCGGCGAGCGCGCGGCCGACGTGGACGAAAGGCCGCACCGCGAGCAGCGCCCCGAGCGCGTCGGCCTCGTCGGCCAGCGCGACCAGGTAGAGGAGCGCGACGAGGCCGCCCAACGGGCCCGGCCGGTCGCGGGCGAAGAGGTAGGCGGCCGCGGCGAGGAGGTACGCCCAGCCGATCAGGCCCAGGATCCCCCACCACCGCGGCCGCATCTGCACCAGACCGGAGCCGCCGTCGGCGCGGTAGACGAGCGCCAGCGCGGCGAGGAGGACGACGCCGGCGGCCGCGAGCGCGCGGCGCGCGCGGGCGCTCGCCGGCCGCTCGGACGCCATCCACACCAGCGCGACGCCGACCGTCATCAGCAGCGTCCACACCGGACGAGGCACCACCCCGGCCTGGCCGGCGTGCTCGTCGTTGACCATGAACACGCCGATCACGAGCAGCGCCGCCACGCGCACGAGCACGTGCCGCCACACGCGGCGGGCCGGCTCGCCGCGCTCGAGCCGGCCGCCCAGCGCGAGCGGCACCGCCATGCCGGTGACGAACAGGAACGCCGGGAACACGACGTCGGTGATGGTCATACCGTCGGCGGAGGCCGGCACGTGCAGAAGGAAAGCGGGCGTGCCGCGCACGCCGGCCATCTCGTTGACGAAGAGCATCAGCCACACGTCCGCGCCGCGGACGAGGTCGAGGGAGAGGAGCCGGGCCGGGCGAGCCATGCGCGTGGCGCATTCTCGGCGCGCGGCCGTGGCGTGTCCAACCCGCGCGGCCTTATGCTCGTCGCCATGCCGAGCCGCGGCGAGAAGGTCGTGATCGAGGCCGCCGGCCGCGAGGTGACGGTCACCAACCCGGGCAAGGTCTACTTCCCGGAGGCCGGCCTCACCAAGCTCGACGTCGTGCGGTACTACCTGGCGGTGGCGGAGGGCGCGCTGCGCGGCGCGGGCGGGCGGCCGAACGTGCTCGTGCGCTACGCGGACGGCATCCACGGCGAGTTCTTCTACCAGAAGCGGGCGCCGGCCTCGCGGCCCGACTGGATCGAGGTGGTCGCGCTGAGCTTTCCCTCCGGGCGGACCGCGGAGGAGGTGGTGCCGCGCGACGCGGCCGCGCTGGCCTGGATCGCCAACCTGGGCTGCCTGGAGCTGCACCCCCACCCGGTGCGCGCCGAGGACCTCGACCATCCCGACGAGCTGCGGATCGACCTCGACCCGGTGCCGGGCGTGGCGTGGCCGCAGCTGGTCGAGGTGGCGCGCGTGGTGCGCGCGACGCTGGGCGACTTCGGCCTGGTCGGCTGGCCGAAGACCTCGGGCTCGCGCGGCATCCACGTCAACGTCCGCCTCTTCCGCCGCTGGTCCTTCGGCGAGGTGCGGAGGTCCGCGCTCGCCTTCGCGCGCGAGGTGGAGCGCCGCGCCCCGGCGATCGCCACCAGCAAGTGGTGGAAGGAGGAGCGCCACGGCGTGTTCCTCGACTACAACCAGAACGCGAAGGACCGCACGGTGGCCAGCGCCTACTCGGTGCGGCCGAAGGAGGACGCGCGCGTCTCCGCGCCCGTGACCTGGGACGAGCTGTTCCAGTGCCGGCCCGAGGACTTCACGCTGCGCACGATGCCCGCGCGGTTCGCCCGGATCGGCGACCCCCACGCCGGGATCGACGAGGCCCCGTGCGCGCTGGAGGGGCTGCTCGAGCTGGCGGCGCGCCAGGAAGCGCAGGGCCTGGGCGACGCACCCTGGCCGCCGCACTACGCCAAGCAGCCGGGCGAGCCGCCGCGCGTGCAGCCGTCGAAGCGCAAGACCGCCACCGGCCGGCGCGTGCCCACCCGCCCGCTGCTGGAGATCGGCCGGGCCCACCGGAAGGAGGATGCGCTGGCCGGCCTCGAGCGGTGGAAGGCGCGGCATCCGGAGGCCGCCGCCCACCTCCAGCCCGCGGACGTGCTGGTGGACGCGATGCGCGGCCGCCACCAGACCTGGACGCGGATCCGCGTGAACCTCGAGCACGTGCCCGAGGCGCTGCGGCCCGCCCCGGAGCCGCTCGATCCCGACCAGAAGCCGGGCTGGAAATGACGGGGCTCAGGCTCCCCGGCCGAACACCTCGGCCAGCTCCGCCGCGGGCGTGACCTCGAGCTGGTCGTAGCGGCAGTCCTCCGGGCGCTTGTCGTCTCGCCAGCGGACGAACACCGCCGCGTGGCGGAAGCGGTCGCCCTGCAGGTGGTCGTATTTGACCTCGCACACGCGCTCGACGCGCAACGGCTCCCAGGAGAGGTCCTTGCCCTGGCTCCAGCGGCTCTGTCCGCCCGGCATGCGCGTGCCGCCGTCGGCCGCGGCGGAGGCCCACGCCCGCCACGGGTGCGCCTCCAGCGCGCGCGCGCGCAGCGGCTGGAGCTCCTGCGCGAGCCGCCCCCGCTCGGCCATCGAGAACGCCGAGGTCACCCCCACGTGGTGCAGCCGGCGCTCGTCGTCGAACAGGCCCAGCAGCAGCGACCCGACCAGCGTGCCGGGGCCGTTCTTGTGCCAGCGGAAGCCGGCCACCACGCAGTCGGCGGTGCGCGCGTGCTTGACCTTGACCATCGTCCGCTTGCCCGGCTGGTAGGTGGCCGTCTCGTGCTTGGCCACGACGCCGTCCAGGCCCGCGCCCTCGAACCGGGAGAACCACTCGGCGGCCAGCGCGCGGTCGCGCGTGCACGGCGTGAGCCGCACGCCGCCGCGCGCCCGGCCCAGCGCCTTCTCCAGGAGCGCGCGCCGCTCCGCCTGCGGCGTCTCGCGCAGGTCGCGGTCGCCCTCGGCGAGCAGGTCGAAGGCCACGAACGAGGCCGGCGTCTCCGCGGACAGCTTCGCCACCCGCGAGGCCGCCGGGTGCAGCCGGAGCTGCAGGAGGTCGAAGTCCAGGCCGTGTCCGGTGGCGATCACGATCTCGCCGTCCACCACGCAGCGATCCGGCAGGCTCTCGCGCAGCGCGGGCGGCAGCTCGGGGAAATAGCGGCCGAGCGGCTTGAGGTCCCGGCTCTGGATGTGGACCTCGTCGCCGTCGCGGAACACGATCGCGCGGAAGCCGTCCCACTTCGGCTCGAACAGCCAGCCCTCGCCCTCGGGCAGCGCGTCGGCGAGCTTGGCGAGCATCGGCTCGAGGGGCGGCCGGATCGGGAAGCCCCGCGCGGGCCTGGCCATGGCGAGTCCCAGGTTACTCCCTCCGGTTGAGGGTCCGCCCGGCCGGGAGTATCGTTCCCCCACCGCCGTGAGCACGACCTGCCCGTCTTGCCGCGCCCCCAACGACGACTCCGCGGACATGTGCTTCAACTGCGGCCGCGGGCTCTCCGGGCTCACGCGCGGGTCGCTGGTCGCCGGCCGCTACGAGATCCTGGAGCAGCTCGGCCGCGGTGGCATGGGGCTCGTGTACAAGGCGCACGACCGGCAGCTCGACGAGATGGTGGTGCTGAAGCTCCTGCGCTCGGACCTGGCGCGGGCCGAGGGCATGGCCAAGCGGTTCCGCTCCGAGATCAAGCTGGCGCGGCGCGTCCGCCACCCCAACGTCTGCGCGATCCACGAGTTCGGCCAGGACGGAGAGTTCTGCTTCATCACGATGGAGCTGGTCGAGGGGGTGGACCTCAAGCGCGAGATCCGCTCCCGCGGCGCGTTGGGCGGCACGGACGCCTTCCAGGTGGCGGTTCAGCTCGCGGCGGGCCTGCAGGCGATCCACGACGGCGGCATCGTCCACCGCGACCTCAAGACCGCGAACATCATGCGCGACCGCAACGGGCGGGTGCGGCTGATGGACTTCGGGATCGCCAAGCAGGTCCACTCCGACTCGACCGGCGTCACCCTGACCGGCCAGGTGATCGGCACGCCGGAGTACATGAGCCCCGAGCAGGCGCTCGGCACGCGCGTGGACTTCCGCAGCGACGTCTATGCGCTGGGCGTGGTGCTCTTCGAGATCTTCACCGGGCGCGTGCCGTTCCAGGGCGAGACGCCGATCGCCACCCTGCGCAAGCAGGTGAACGACCCGCCGCCGCTCGCGGGACCGGAGGTCGCGGGCCTGCCTCCCGCGCTGCTGCCCGTGCTCGCGCGCGCGCTGGCCAAGGATCCCGAGGAGCGCTACGCCAGCGCCGCCGAGCTGGGCGAGGCGCTCGAGCAGGCGCGCGCACAGCCGCAGCCGGCGGCACCGACCGTGATCCTGCCCGCCCCGCGCCGGGGCGCGACCGCGGTGGCCCACGCGCCCGTCCCGCTGCCGGAGACCGCGGTGACGCCGGTGCCCGGACGCGTGGCGACCGCGGTTCGCACCGCCGTTCCCGTGACCGCGCGCGCCGCCGTCCCCCTGCGACGCGCGGCGGCCGGGTGGTGGATCGGCGGGCTCGGCGGCGCGGCCCTGGTGGCCGGCGGCATCGCCGCGCTGGTGCTCGCCCCCGGCGATCCGGCCGCTGCCCCGACGCCCACGACCACGACGCCGATCCCGCCGCTCGCGGAGGTGAGCCCGGCACCGCGGCCGGCGCCCACCGCGCCGCCCTCGCTGCACGCGGCCACGCCGGCGCCGATCGCCCCCACGGCCGCACCGACGGTCCGCCCGACCGCGCCGCCGCGCGGCGGCTCACCGGTTCCCACGCGTCCCTCGCCGGCGGCCATCGCGCCGACGCCGGCGGCCACGCCGGCCGCTCCCCCGCCGCGCCCGGCACCGCCCGCGGTCGTGGCTCCGGCCTACGGCCGGCTGCAGGTGGTGGTTCGGCCGTGGGCCGAGGTGACCGTGGACGGACGGCCGGCCGGCACCACGCCCTTCCGCCCGCTCGAGCTTCCCGCGGGAGAGCACACGATCGGGTTCACGCACCCGGACTACAAGCCGTTCCAGCGGAAGGTGACGATCGCGGCCGGACAGACCAGCCGGCTCGAGATCGACCTGTCATGGGAGGCGTTTCCCAGGTGAGGCGACGCTCCGTGCACCGAGGTGAGGGATGTCCCGACTGAACCGCGCGTTCCGTGCCGCTCTCTGCCTGACGCTCGCCGTCACGCTCGCCCCCCGCCCGGTGGCGTGGAGCGCTCCGCCCGACGACCTGGCCCGGGGCATCCGCCAGGTGGAGGGCGGCGAGTTCGACGCGGCGGCGATCACGCTCGACGGCGTCGTGCGGCGGTTGTCCGCCGAGGGCGGCGCGCCGGGCGACCTCGCCCGCGCCTATCTCTACCTGGCGATCGCGTACCTGGGCATGAGCCAGGAGCAGGCGGCCAAGGCGCGCTTCCTGGACGCGCTGCGGGCGGACCGCACGCTGGAGCTGACCACCGGCGAGTTCCCGCCGCGGATCGTGCAGTTCTTCGAGCAGGTGAAGAGGGAGAACGAGGCCGCCCTCGCCCCCGCTCCGCCGACGGCCGCCCCGCCGGCCGCGCCCGCCCCGGGGCCCCCGGCCGCGCCCGTGAGTGCTCCGCCGGCTGCCGCGCCGCCGGCTGCCGCGCCGCCCGCCGCGCGCCCGCGCCCGGCGTCCGGCGAGAGCAAGGGAGGCTCGAAGGCGCTGCTCGTGGTCGGCGCGGGAGCGGCGGCCGCCGCGATCGGGGCGGTCGCGCTGGGAGGCGGCGGCGGCGACGACGGCGTGGTCGTCGCCACGACCACCACCACGACCACGACCACGCTGCCCCCGTTCGCCGACCTGCGCGTCAACGGCGACAAGTCGGGTCCGCAATCGTGCGGCGGGCCGCTCGTCTTCACGGTCGGGGTGGTGAACCGCACGCTGGCCGAGCTGCGCATCGATTCGTTCGCGCTGAACATGACCGCGCTGGCGGGCGCGTGCACCAGCCACGCCGCGCCCGTGGACGGCACCTCGTTCTCGCCGCGGGCGATCGCGGCGGGGGCGAGCGCCGAGATCCGCCGCTTCGACCTCTCCGGCACGCTCTGCAGCCGGCCGCTCGGACGCCAGCAGTGCACCTGGAGGGCCGCCCTGCAGGTGAACACCGCCCGCGGCGCGCTGGCCGACACGATCGAGTTCAACACGCGCTGAGC
>DATBIZ010000397.1:0-8968 GCA_036556645.1 Vicinamibacteria bacterium
GCGGGCGCTCACGCGCGCGGCGCTGGGAGCCGGCTCCGCGCTGGTCCTGCTCTCCGCGGTGCCGGTGCTCGCGCCGTCGGTGACGAGCTGGTTCCTGGCCGGCTTCACGCCGCCCGACCTCACCTGGGCCGCGCGGGACGCGGTCCTGCGCTTGATCCTGGCCGACGCCGCGCGCGGCGCGGTCGCCGCGCTCGCCCTGGGCGGGGTGGGGGTGCTGGTCCTCCTGCGGCGGCTGGCGGCGCCGCGCGCCGGCGCGGCCGCGGCGCTGCTGGTCGCGGCGGACCTGCTGCGCGCGGGCGCCGGGTTGAACCCGCAGGTCGAGCCCGCGTTCTTCCAGCCCGCGGCCGAGCTCGCGCAGGCGCTGCCCGCCCTGCGCGCCGGGCGCGTGTACACCTGCCCGACGCACGAGAGCCCCGCGTACTGGCAGGCGCGCGCGGCGCGGCCGGGCCGCCACGAGCTCTGGACGTTCGCGACGCAGGTCGAGACGCTGACGCCGGAGACGAACCTGCCGCTCGGCGTCCCCACCGCGTACAGCGAGGACTTCACCTCGCTGCTGCCGCCCGCGCTGGTCCCCCGGCGCGGCGACTCGTGCCGGGCCTTCGAAGCGCTCGCCCCGCGCCTGCGCGACGCGGGCGTCACGCGCGTGCTGAGCCTCGACCCGCTCCCCGCGCCGCCGCTGGCGCTCGAGGCCACCTGGCGCCCCGCGCGCATCGCGCCGCTCGCGGTGCACGTGTACGCGCTCGACCAGCCCGCGCCACGGTACGCGGTGCTGGCGCCGGGCGGCGGCGAGGCGGGCCGCGTGCTGGCGGTCACCGAGGGGAACGGCCGCGTCGAGATCGTCGCCGAGGCGGACGCTCCCGGGCTGCTCGTGGTGCGCGACGGGTACTTCCCCGGCTGGCACGCGACCGTGAACGGCCGCGCGGCGCCGGTCGAGCGGGTCGAGGCGGTCCACCGCGGGATCGCGCTCGCCGCCGGCCGCAGCGCGGTCACGCTCGTGTACGAGCCGCCGGGTCTGCGCGCCGGCCTGGTGGTCGCCGGGCTCGGCATGGCCGCCGCCGCCGCGGCCGCCCTGCCGCGGCGCTGGCGCGCGCGCCTCCTGCCGGCGGCCCGTCCCGCTTGAACGCCTGGCGCGGGACCGTCGCCGCCGCCTTCGCCGCCCTGGCCACGGTCACCACCGCGCCGTACCTGGCCGCCTGGTGCCGCCCTCCGGACGGCCACGCGTTCACGGGCGTGTTCTTCTATCGCGACGATTTCTACCAGTACCTCTCGTTCGCCGAGCAGGCCGGGCACGGCGCGCTCGCGTTCCGGAACAAGTTCGACCTCCGGCCGCACGAGCCGTTCGTGGTGAACGTCGAGTGGTGGACGGCCGGCGTGCTCGGCCGCCTCGCCGGCGGGCCCGCGGCCGGCTTCCACGCGCTGCGGCTGGTGGCGTTGCTGGGCCTCGTGTCCGGGGCGGCCGCGCTGCTGCGGCGGGCCGGGCTCTCCGGCGCTCCGCTCCGCTGGGCGCTGGCGCTGGTGGTCACCGGCGGCGGGCTGGGCTGGCTCGCGCTCTGGGCGGGGACGCCGGGCTGGCAGGTGCCCGACGTGGCGATGGGCCTCTACCCGTTCCACCAGAGCCTCACGAACACGCACTTCGCGGTCGGCACCGCGCTCCTGCTCTGGTCGCTGGCGCTGCTGCTCGACGCGCGCGCGGCGCGCGGCCCGCGCTGGCGCTGGATCGCCACGGCCACCCTGCTCGGCTTCTCGCGCCCGTACGACTTCGCCACGTTCGCCGCGACGGCCGGCCTGCTCGGGCTGGTGGACCTCGCTCGCGCGCGCACGCGCCGGAGCGGCGTGGGCGGGCTGCTCGACCTGGCCTGGCTGGCCCCGGTCGCCGTCTACTACGGGCTGCTGGCCGGCGCGCACCCGTCGTTCGGCGGCTGGGGCGGACAGGACATCGACCTCAGCCCGCCGCTCCACCACTACGTGCTCGCGCTGCTGCCGGCCGCGCTGCTGTGGATCGTCTTCGCCGGGCGGCGCGGCGCGTCCGCGCCCGCCGGGGTGCGCGAGGCCCTCTACGCCTGGGGGGTCGCGAACGCGTCCTTGTTGCTGCTGGGTCCCAGCGGCCTCGCGCGCCAGACCGTCACCGGCCTCGGCGCCGCGATGCTGCTGCTCGCGGCCACCGCGGTGCCGCGGCGGGCGCTGCCCTGGGCCGTGTTCGCTCTCGCGCCGACCTCCGCGTTCCTGCTCTGGCGCGTCTTCCATCCCTGGCCCGACTGCTTCGCGCCCCGCGACTACTTCGCGGCGGTGGAGCGGCTGCGCGGCGCCTGCGCGCCCGGAGACGTGGCGATCGCGCCCACGGACCTGAGCCTGATGGTCGCCGGCCTCACGCCGTGCAGCGTCGTGTTCGGCCACCGCACGCTGACGCCCGGCTACGCGGAGCGGCTGGCCGAGGGCAACCGCTTCTACCACGAGCCGGACACCCCGGCGGGCTGGCGGCGGGCCTACGTGGAGGCGCGGGGCGCGCGCTTCGTGGCGGTGCCGGCCCAGGGCGGCGAGCGCCTGCTCGGCCCCGCGTCGCCCTTCCGGCCGATCCTGCGCACGCCGCTGCTGGAGGTCTGGGAACGCCGGTGAGCCGCCGGCGCACGGTTGACTTGCCGCCGGTCGCGCCGCTACGATGCTCCGTACACGAGGGCCTGGAACAGAGTTTGGCCATCGTCGCCATCATCCCCGCTCGGTTCGGTTCCACACGCCTGCCGGGGAAGCCTCTCTCGGACATCCATGGAAAGCCGATGATCCAGCACGTGCACGAGCGCGTGATGCGGGCGCGCGGCGTGGACCGGGTGCTGGTGGCGACCGACGACGAACGGATCGCGTCCGCGGTGCGCGGGTTCGGCGGCGAGGCGGTGATGACCTCGGCCGCGCACGCCACCGGCACCGACCGGCTGGCCGAGGCCGTGCTGACAACCGACGCGAGCATCGTGGTCAACGTGCAGGGTGACGAGCCGATGGTGGACCCCCTGGGCATCGAGGCCGCGGTGCAGCCCCTGCGCGAGGATCCCGCCCTGCCCATGGCCACCCTGTCGCTGCCCCTCACCGACGTCGAGGAGATGCTCTCGCCGGCGGTGGTGAAGGTGGTCGCCGACGCCGCCGGCAACGCGCTCTACTTCTCGCGCAGCGCGATCCCCCACGTGCGCCAGCGCGGGAGCGACCCGCGCCAGGCCGCGGCGGACGCGGTGTCGCGCGGGATCGCGCGCAAACACGTCGGGCTGTACGTGTACCGGCGCGAGGCGCTGCTCCGGCTCGCCTCGCTGCCCCCGTCGCCGCTCGAGGAGGCGGAGGGGCTGGAGCAACTGCGCGCCCTGCACCACGGGATCACCATCCGGGTGGTTCGCGTGGAGGGCGAGAGCGGGCTGGCGGTGGACACGGCGCAGGATCTCGAGCGCGTGCGCGCGCTCCTGGCCCCGCGGGCGGGCCAGTTGCCCGGGAAGGAGTCAGGGTGGCGATCAAGTACATCTTCGTGACCGGAGGCGTGGTGTCGTCGCTCGGCAAGGGGCTGGCCTCGGCCTCGATCGGCTGCCTGCTCGAGGGCCACGGCTTCAAGGTCGCGCTGATGAAGTGCGACCCCTACATCAACGTGGACCCCGGCACCATGAGCCCGTACCAGCACGGCGAGGTGTACGTCACCGACGACGGCGCGGAGACGGACCTCGACCTCGGCCACTACGAGCGCTTCACCCACCACGTGGCGAGCCGCGAGTCCAACATCACCACGGGCAAGATCTACGGCTCGGTGATCGCCAAGGAGCGCCGCGGCGACTACCTCGGGCGCACCGTGCAGGTGATCCCGCACATCACCGACGAGATCAAGGCCGCGATCCGCGCCGTGAGCAAGGAGGTGGACGTCGTCATCGTGGAGATCGGCGGCACGGTGGGCGACATCGAGAGCCTGCCCTTCCTGGAGGCGGTGCGGCAGTTCCGCCAGGACGTGGGCCGGGGCAACGCGATCTTCGTGCACCTGGCCCTGGTGCCCTACATCGCCACCGCGCACGAGCTGAAGACCAAGCCCATGCAGCACAGCGTGCGCGAGCTGCGCGCGATCGGCATCCAGCCCGACGTGCTGCTCTGCCGGACCGACCGCTTCCTGTCGCCGGACATCAAGTCCAAGCTCGCCCTCTACTGCGACGTGGCCGAAGAGGCGGTGATCACGGCCAAGGACGTGGACTCGATCTACGAGGTGCCGCTGGTGCTCTCCGGGGAGGGCCTCGACGCGATCGTGCTGAAGACGCTCGGCCTGGACAGCCGCGGGCGCGACATGCGCGCCTGGGAGGAGCTGGTCCACCGCATCAAGCACCCCCAGGGCGAGGTGGTGATCGGCATCGTCGGCAAATACGTCTCGTTCGAGGACTCCTACAAGAGCCTCAACGAGGCGCTCACGCACGGGGGTTTCGGCAACGACGTGCGGGTGGTGCGCCGCTGGGTGGAGGCGGAGGAGCTCGACAGCGCGAACGCCGCCACCAAGCTCGGGGGCGTGGACGGGATCCTGGTGCCCGGCGGCTTCGGCTCGCGCGGCACCGCGGGGATGGTGGCGGCGGCGGAGTACGCGCGGCACACCGGCACGCCCTATTTCGGCATCTGCTACGGCTTCCAGTGGGCGGTCACCGAATACGCGCGCAACGTGTGCGGCCTGGCCGGGGCCAGCTCCACCGAGGTGGACCCCGAGACCGAGCACAAGGTCATCTACAAGCTCCAGGACCTGCTCGGGGTGGACGAGATGGGCGGCACCATGCGCCTGGGCTCGTACCCCTGCGCGCTCACGCCCGGCTCGCGCGCGGCCGCGATCTACGGCCGCGAGCTCATCCACGAGCGCCACCGCCACCGCTACGAGTTCAACAAGGAGTACGAGGGCTGCCTGCGCCAGTCGGGCATGGCGATCACGGGCAAGACCCCGGACGGGAAGTTCGTCGAGATCGCGGAGATCCCGGAGCACCCGTGGTTCGTGGCCGTGCAGTTCCATCCCGAGTTCAAGTCGCGGCCGCTCGCGCCCCATCCGCTCTTCGCGGCGTTCGTGCGCGCCAGCCTCGAGAACCGCCGCGCGCGCTCGCGGCCGGTGGAGGCGCCCGGGGTGACGGTGGCGAGGTAGTGGCCGGCGGCATCCGGCTCGGCCGCCACCGGCTCGGCGGCGGCGCCCCGCTGTTCCTGATCGCGGGGCCGTGCGTGATCGAGAGCGAGCGGCACCCGCTGCAGGTCGCCCGGCGGCTCAAGGACATCGCCGACCGCCTCGGCCTCGCGCTCGTGTTCAAGGCGAGCTACGACAAGGCGAACCGCTCCAGCCTGGGCTCCTACCGCGGCCCCGGGATCGAGCGCGGGCTCGAGATCCTGGCCCGGGTGAAGGCGCGGCTCGGCCTGCCCATCCTCACCGACGTGCACGAGCCGTCGCAGGTCGAACCGGCGGCCCAGGTGGCCGACATCCTGCAGATCCCGGCCTTCCTCTGCCGGCAGACCGACCTGGTGCAGGAGTGCGCGCGCAGCGGGCGGGTGGTCAACGTGAAGAAGGGACAGTTCATGGCGCCCTGGGACATGAAGGGCGTGATGGCGAAGGCGGCCGCCACCGGCAACCAGAAGCTGATGGTCACCGAGCGCGGGTTCAGCTTCGGCTACAACAACCTGGTGGTGGACATGCGCTCGTTCCCCGCGCTGCGCAGCCTCGGCTACCCGGTGGTCTTCGACGTGACGCACAGCGTGCAGCGGCCGGGCGGCCTCGGCGACCGCTCCGGCGGCGAGCGGCACTACGTGGACACGCTGGCGCCCGCGGGCGTGGCGGCCGGGATCGACGGCCTGTTCATGGAGGTCCACGAGAACCCCGAGCGCGCGCTCTCCGACGGCCCGAACTCGTACCGGATCTCGCGCCTCGAGAAGCTGCTCTCGCGGCTGCTCCGGATACACCGCGCTGCGGTCGCCTGATCCGCCCCCGGCGCGCCCGGTGCCCGCCCCGGTGTGGTGGGCCGTCGCCCTGGTCGCCGCCGTCCACCTGCTGACGACCACCGGCGCCTGGATCATCACCGACCAGGCGGAGGCGTTGTTCACCGCGCGGCGCCTGCTCAGCGACGGCACGCTCGACCTCGCGCCCGCGTCCGCACCGCGGGTCAGCGCGCTGCCCTGGCTGCGCGCGGAGCCCGGCCGGGCGCTGCGCACGCGGCTCCTGCCCGGCACCGCGGTGACGCTCGCGCCGCTGCTCGCCCTCGACCGCGCGCTCGGGTGGGAGGACCCGGAGCAGTACGGCCGCCTCGTGCACCTGCACGGGCATCTGTTCGTGCTCGCCGGCCTCGCGCTCCTCGGCCGCGCGGTGTGGCGGCGGGGCCGGTCGGCGCAGGCGGCGGCCGCGGCGGTGGTGCTGGCCGGCCTGAGCTGGCCGGTCTGGCAGGTCAGCAAGCGCGGCGGCTCGGCGCCGGTGCTGTTCTTCCTGGCCGCGCTGTTCGTCTCCGCCGGCGCCGCGGCGGCCGGGCGCCGCCGGCCGCCCGCCGCGGACCTCGTGCGCGCGGCCGCGTGCGCGCTGCTGCCGTGGTTGAACCCGGCGGGGTCGGTGATCTCGGCCGTCTTCGCCGGCGCGACCTGGCTCGAGGGCTTCTACGCGAGGCGTCTCGGCTCCGAGCGCGGCGAGCGGCCGCGCGTCTGGCCGCTCGCCGCCGGCTGCGCCGTCGGGAACGCGACCGTGATCGTCCTCTGGAACCAGCTCTATCACGGCCACGCCTGGCTCGGCGGCTATGGCGCCGCGCACCTGGGCCACGAGTCGTGGTTCGGGGTGGCGCCCCTGTTCACCGGCTTCCTGGCCCGCGCCTGGGAGTTCCTGCGCCTGGGCCCGTGGCTCGTGCTCCCCGCCCTCTGGTTCGCCTGGCGCGAAGGCGCGCCCGGGCGGCCGCACCTGATCCTGCCCGTGCTGCTCTCCGCCGCGCTGTTCGCGCTGTTCGCCACGTTCTACGATCCGGAGCCGGCGCGCCGGTTCTCGGTGCTCTGCCCGGCCTGGGCGGTCGCGCTCGGATGGGGCTGGGCCCGCACGCGCTGGCGCTACCCGTGGAACCTGCTCGCGCTGGTGGGCGCGCTGGTGCTCGGCGTCTCCTGGTTCCTGCGGGAGGAGGGGCGGTACTACGCCGGGCCCGGCGGGCTGTTCTACCCGAGCGTGCTCTGGGTGAAGCGGGCGATCGACGGCGCGCCGCTGTGGCAGACCGCGCTGCCGGTCGGCGCGCTGCTCCTGCTCGCGGCCGTCGCCGCCGATCGCGTGGCCTCGACCATGCGGCCCTCGTGAGACGACGGCCTTCCGCGGCCGCGCTGGCCGTGTTCCTGCTGCTGGCCGCCCTCACGAACCTTCCCTACCTGCGCGCCGCGACCCGGGCTCCGCCGGGGACCCGGTTCGTCGGGTTCTTCTACTACATCGACGACGCCTACAACTACCTTTCGTACGCGCAGCAGGCCGAGGACGGCGCGCTGCTCTTCGTCAACAAGATGGTGCCGGAGGCGCACGAGCCCGCGCTGGTCAACCTCGAGTGGCTCGCCGTCGGCGGAGTCTCCCGCCTGCTCGGCCGGCGTCCCGCGCTCGCCTACCGCCTGCTCGGGCTGCTCGTCACGGCCGCGCTGGTCGTCGCGGTGGACCGGCTGCTCGCCCGCCGTGGCCTGTCGTCCGGCCGCCGGCTCGCGGCGCTCGTGCTCGTGTTCACCGGGGCCGGCCTGGGCGGCGTGCGGCTGTGGGCGGGCGGCGTCCCCGGCCAGCGTTGCCTCGACCTCGTGACCGGCATGTTCCCGTTCGTCGAGCTCCTGGCCAACCCGCACTTCGCCACCGGGACGCTGCTGCTGCTGCTCGCGCTGGCCGCCTTCGCGAGCGGCCGGCCGTGGGCGGGCGTCGGCCTCGGCACCGTGCTGGGCCTGGTGCGGCCCTACGACCTGGGCCTGCTCGTCGCCGCGCGCGGGCTCGGGGTGGTGATCGCGGAGCCGCGCGCGGCCTGGCTGCGCGCGCTGGCGCCGCTGGTCGGGCTCGTCCCGGCGCTCGCCTACAACGCGTGGTTCTTCCTGCGGGACGCCCGCTTCGCGACCTATGCGAGCGCGACCTACCCGATGCCGCCGCTGGTGGATTTCCTGCCCGCGCTGGGCCCGGCGGTGGCGACCGCGAGCCTCGCCTGGCGGCCCGCGGCGCCCGGCACGCCGGCGCGCGCGGCCGAGCTGCACCTCGCCGCCTGGGCGGTGGCCGGGCTCGTGCTGCTGCTGCTGCGCCCGGTGCCGTACCCGCTGCAGTTCCTCGTCGGCATCGGCCTGCCGCTGCTCACGCTGGCGGCGCTGGGCCTGTCCCGATGGCACGTGGGCGTGACCTGGGCGGCGGCGCTGGCGTTGAGCTCGTCGGCGGTGGTCGCGCTGCGGCTGGTCTCCGCGCCCAGCCCGCGCTGGCACGTGCCGGAGGCGCGGATCGAGGCCGCGCTGGCCCTGCGCCCGACCTGCACGCGCCGCGACCTCGCGCTCACCCCGCCCGACATCGGCCTCTACGCCGCCGGCCTGACCGCCTGCCGCGTGATGGTCGGCCATCCGGCCGCGCGCGGGTTCGCGGAGCGCGAGGAGCGGGCGCGCTCTTTCTACGGCCCCGACGACCCGGCCCGCCGCTCCGCCTGGCTCGACGCGGCCGGCGTGACGCGGCTGGTCCTCCCCGGCGACGCCGGCGAGGCGCCGACGGGGTGGCTCGGGCCCGGCACGCCGTTCCGCCGCGTCGCGCGCGTGGGCGCCCCGCAGGCGGAGATCAGCGTGTACGCGCGTGCGGAGGCGGCCGCGCGGCCCGCGCCCTGAGGCGGCCCGCGCGCTCTCTCTCGGCCGCTCCGCGAGGCCTGCTAACATCTGCCGCATGTCACGCGACACCGCGCGGCGCGTGCTGGAGATCGAGGCGCGGGCGATCCTCGAGCTGGCACCGCGGATCGGCGACGCGTTCGAGCGCGCGGTCGAGCTGCTGTTCGCC
>DATBIZ010000398.1:0-6268 GCA_036556645.1 Vicinamibacteria bacterium
GTGGGAGGACGGGCCCATCGCTGATTGACGGCAGGGAGACGGAGAGGGAGAGGGAGAGGACCGTTGTTACGGGCCTCGCCCTTTGCTTTCCGTACCCGTACCCGTGGCCCGTACC
Source organism: Vicinamibacteria bacterium (assembly GCA_036556645.1). Lineage (GTDB taxonomy): Bacteria > Acidobacteriota > Vicinamibacteria > Fen-336 > Fen-336 > DATKEG01. The sequence continues at coordinate 116 of DATBIZ010000398.1, forward strand.
CGTAAACCGTAACCGTAACCGTAACCGTACCCGTAGCCGTACCCGTCGCCGTAACCGTAACCGTAACCGTAGCCGTAACCGTAACCGGAACGCGGCCTGTCCCCGGCGCCTACTTCCTCTCCCCCCCGCACTGCGGGCACGGGCAGAGCGAACGCAACAGCCTGAAGCTGTAGATCCCGGTGTTGTGCCCATCCCCCCAGGTGAACGCGATCGCGTAGTTCCCGACCGCCTCCAGGTGCGTCAGCTCCTGGCCGGTCAGCTCCAGGTAGCGCGCCTCGGGGGCGTGGCCCTGGCAGCCGGCGCAGGGGCACCAGCTCCGCAGGTAGTCGAGCTCGAAGGTGGAGAGGTGGCCGTCCTCCCAGGTGACGACCACGCGCCGCGCGGCCTTCTCGTGCCGGACCTCGAGCGGTTCGGGGTACTGGGGCGTCGGCCTCAAGGCATCTCGAAGCGGACTTCGCGGGACGCGTTGCCGCCGCCGACGAGGTCGCGGATCGTGAGCCGCACGACGTAGGTGCCGGGCGTCAGCGCGGGGTCCAGGGTCAACACGCGCTCGAACGGATAGACCGCGCCCTGCGCGAGCGACGTGCGTCCCTGGTGCCGCTCCACGTCGGCGCGGGTCAGCTCCTGCACCGGCTGTCCGTCCGGGCCCGTGGTCTCGACGTCCTCGGCGAGGTCGTAGCCGTATTGGCCGGAGTCGGGCTTCACCGCGAAGCCGGCGGCCTCGGCGCGGATCAGCACGCGCACGTGGTCGGGCTGGCGCGTCTTGCCGACCTCGGCGCGCAGGCTCAGGCCCGCGGCCCCGGCCGCGCCGGCGAGCTGCGCCACCCCGCCCGCGTCCGGGCGGTCGCCCTCGACCTCCATGAACTCGATCTTCCAGTCGCCGGCTTCCTTGACCAGCCGGTAGTCCACCGACTCGGTCGCCCCGGAGCCGGCCTTCAGCGTGCCCTTGAGCTGCGCGCGGTTGTTCGTGACGTTGCGGTTCATGAACGTCGAGTCGGCGTTGTCCTTCAGCGACGGATGGCGGGCCACGAACGCGGCGAAGCCCTCGGGCGGGATCTCGGCACGGTAGCTCTCCGCGAAGCGGCCGTGCGCCTCGTCGAGGCGGCCGGCCTTGATCTCGTCGAGCTGCGCGCGCACCGCGTCGGTGGCGCCGCTGGTCATGTAGTACGCGCCGCCGGCGATCAGGCCGACGAACAGCAGCACCATGACCAGGCAGCCGCCGCACCCGGTGGCGATCCAGAAGGCCGGGCCCCGGCCCTTTCTCGGCGGAGGCGGGGCGTCGGACATCTGGGGCACCGGTGCCGCGGCGCCGGGAAGAGGGGGTGGCCCGGCGGCCACCCGCGGCGGCGGAGGTGGTGGCGGCGCGGCGGCGCGGGGCGGGATCGGGGGCGGCATCGCGGGCGGGGGAGCGGGCGCGCGCGGGGGCACGGGCGCGCGCGGCGGCACGGCCGGTCCCCTGAGGTTTTCCGGCGCCTGCGTCAGCACCGTCGCGTCGGGCGCCTGGGTGATGACCGTGGCGCCGGCCTCGTCCTCCTCGAGCGGCAGGTCCACGCGGTAGGCGGCCGCGCCGAAGCGCAGCTCCTGGCCGTGGCGCAGCGCGCCCTCGCCGACCTTCACGCTGTCGATGAAGGTGCCGTTCGCGCTGGCCTGGTCCACCACGTACCAGCCGTCGGCGCGGCGCTCGAGCACGGCGTGCTTGCGCGAGACCGAGCCGTGCTCGACGATCACGTCGCAGGTCGGCTCGCGGCCGACCAGGGCCCGGTCCTGGTCCACCACCACGTCGTCGCCGATCACCGGCACCAGCCGCAGCACGGACATGCGCGCCGGGATTCTAATGCACGTGCCCGTGCGGGCGCGGGGCCGGCAGGGAGGCGAACGCGGGGTGGTCCGGCACGCCGCGCGTGAGCACCATCGCGTAGAGGAACGGCCCGTAGCTCGAGCCCTTGCGGCCGTTGACCAGCACCAGCGGCGTGCCGTCGAAGTCGTGGCGGGTGGCCTCGCGCGCGTCCTCCTCGACGCGGGCCTGCGTCTCCGCGCTGGTGACGCAGGCCTCCATCTGCGGGCGCGGCTTGTACGGCGCGGCCAGCGCGTACACCTGGTCCACGGTCAGCGAGCGCTGGCGCGCGAAGAGCGACCCCGCGTAGTCGAAGAAGGCGGGGTGGCCCTCCATGCAGATCTGCGCCTTGGCGGCCAGGCAGCGCACCGGGTCGCCGCCCGACTGGCGGACCGCCGGGTTGCACGCGCCGTCGAGCGGGAACTGGCGCGAGTCGATGGCGAAGCCGTCCGCCGGCGCGTTCTGCCGGAGGTAGAGCAGCGCGCCGTGCAGGTCGGCGCAGTGCGGGCAGCGCACGTCGGTGAAATCCGTGATGCGCACCGGGGCGGACGCGGGGCCCACCAGCGTGCGCGTGCGCGCGGGCGGGGCGGCGGGAGCCTGCCGGTAGACCGCCAGCGAGTCGCTCAGGGCCTGCTTGCCTTCCGGCGGCAGGTTGGCCACGAACTCCTGGAGCTGCTTGTCGCGCGCGGGGTCGCCGGTGCCGGGGGCGCGCGAGAGGTCCGCCGAGGGCGCGGAGGACCGCGCGCCGGCCGTGCCGGGGGAGGCGGCCGCGCTCGCGGACTGCGCCGCCCGCGCGAGGACGTCGGCGCTGGAGGGCGGCTCCGGCGTCTTCTGTCCGGGGTAGAGCAGCAGCAGGAACGCGGAGAGCGCGAGTCCACCGGCCATGGCCGCGCCGCGCCCGGCGTCGGCGAAAGGCAGACGCCGCCACGCGATCAGCGCGATCGCGGCGTAGGCGGCGGCGATCGCCTGCATCACCAGGCAGCCCACGCAGAGGGCGCCCGCGGCCAGGCTCGCGGTGGCCAGGCCGAGCGCCGCGCCGAAGCCGGCCGCCGCCGTCCACCGGACGCCGGCCACCAGGCCCGACGCCGCCCCGCTCTCGCCCTGGCGCACCAGCTCCAGCAGCGGCAGCGCCAGCGCGACCAGGGCCCAGACCAGGCCCCACGCCGCGACCGGCAGGCCGGTCGTGCCCTGCACCGCGCGTGCGAACGCGCCGTCCCAGAGCATCCCGCAGCTGCCGCCGTCCTCGGGCCCGCAGACCGACGGCCCGCCGCTGCGCGCGAGCACGAGCTGCAGCCACAGGAACACGGACAGCAACGCGCCGGCCACGCCGAGCGCGACCAGCCCGGCCAGCGACCGGGCGCTCGGCTGCGCGGGCTCGGACCCGGTGGCGGCGTCGGGAGCGGGGCGGGTGGCGGCCTTCTGCTTCATGGTCCCTTTCTCAAGACGATGCGCAGCCCGGTCGTGCCGAGGGCGACGCCGTCGGCGGAAGCGGCCGGGTCGGCGGGGTCGCGGGTCAGGGGATCGCCGTCTCCATCCACGCGGACGTCCACGCGCACGGCGGCGGGCAGCGCCTGGCCCATCATCGAGTCGGCGGCGCCGACCTCGAACGCGAGCGGGAACGACGCGGCGGGCAGGCGCTTGACCGCGACCGGCGGCCCGCCCGCGGTGCCCGCCGGCCGCACGGTCACGAAGACGATCGCGCCGGGAGCCGCGGCGAGGCCGCCGGCCAGCTCGATCGTGCCCGAGAGGCCCGGCGCGCTGCCGGCCGCCGCGGCTCCACCGGCGCCGCCGCCCGGCAGGTTCGCGTGCGGGTCTTCGCCGGGCGGACCGGGCTCGGGCGCGGCGTCGGCCTGCGCGCTCATCTGCGCCCAGAGCGAGCGCAGCCGCTCGGCGTGCTCCGGGCTGCGCCGGACCGCCTCCTCGATGTCGCGGCGCGCGTCGTCGCGCCGCCCCTGGCGCAGGTGCACCAGGCTCATGTGGACGTAGCCCTCGAGCAGGTCCGGATCGGCGGCGAGCGCCTTGCGGAGCATCTGCTCCGCGACATCCGGCTGGTTCATGGCCAGCCGCACCAGGGCCTGGTAGCTGAGCGCCTCCGCGTGCTCCGGCTGCTTGTCGAGGACCTCCTTGGTCTGCTGGAACACCGTCATGAGGTCCTGGCGCGAGAGCGCGGCGCGGGCCAGGGCGATGCGCGCGTCGAGGTCGCCGGGGTTGCGCTGCACGGCGGCCTCGAGCTGCGCCAGCTCGCCGTCCGGGTTGGCCGCGCCGGCGCCCGCGCCCGGTATCTCGCCGGTGAGCGACCCGCCCTCCTCGCGCGGCGCGGCGGCCCGGGACACGAACACGATCAGCAGCGCGATCGCGGCCGCGGAGCCGGCGCCCCAGAGGAAGCCGCGCAGACCCGCCCGCGGCGCCGGCGTGGCCGCGGCCTGCGCTCGCGCGGCTTCCGGCCCGGCGGCGGCCGCCGCCGGCGCCGCCGCGATGCGGTCCAGGTCGCGCAGCACCCGCGCCGCCTCCCGCTCGAGCCGCGCCCGCTCGTCCTCGACGCCGGGCGTGTCGCCGAGCTCGCGCAGGTGGTCCAGCAGCGCGTCGCGCCGCGCCTCGAGGTCGCGCCGCTCCAGCGCGGCCGGGGCGGGCACGGCCGCGGGCGCGCCGCGCATGCGGCGCACGAGCACGTACCCTCCGAGCAGGCCGGCGGCCAGCACGATCAGGCCCGGGAGCCAGTTCACGCTCTCGGTCATTCCTGCCGGTCCGCGGTCGGCGCGGGACGCCGTCCGCCGGGCCACCCGTAGGCCAGCTCCCGCACGCGCAGCAGATACGGCTCCAGCGCGGGGTCGTCCACGGGCGCGGCGGCCACGGTCCGCGGCTCGCCCGGCGCGGCGCTGCGGCGCAGCGCGCGCGCGACCACGAACCCGCCGGCGAGCAGCCCGAGCGCGGGCGCGGCCCAGACCAGCCAGTTCACCCCGCGCAGCGGCGGCTGCAGCCGCACGAACTCGCCGTAGGACGCCTCGAAGTAGGCCAGCGCCTGCTCGCGGTCGTAGCCGGCGGCGAGCATCTCGCGCACCTGCCGCTTCATGTTCCGCGCGAGGTCGGTGGGCGAGTCCGCGACGGAGAGGCCCTGGCACACCGGGCAGCGCAGCACCGCCGCCACCTCGTGCGTGGCCGCGTCCAGGGCGGCGCCCGCGAGCGGCGGCCCTTTCGGCGCGCCGACGATCGGCGCCGGGTCCAGCGGCGCCGGGGCGTCCTGCGCGAGGACGCCGCCGGGCGCGCCGGCCGCCAGCAGCGCGACCAGGACGGCGGCGCGCTTCACCGGCGCACGCCCGCCTTCTCGAGCTCGAAGGCGAGGCGCGCCTCGCTGAGCGGGCCCACGTACTTCGACACGATCGTGCCGTTCGCGTCGAGGAAATACGTCTCCGGCACGCCGAAGATGCCGTAGGCGATCGCGGTGCGGCCGTCGGGGTCGAGCAGCGACGGGTAGCTCGCTCCCTGCTCGCGCGCGAAGCGCGTCACGTTCTCCTCGCTGTCCTCGTAGACGACGCCGACGAAGGTCACGCGGCCGCGCAGCTCGGCGGCCCCGCGCGTGAGCACGCCGTGCTCCTGGTAGCAGGGCACGCACCAGGTCGCCCAGAAGTTCACCACCGCGGGTTTCCCGCGCAGGTCGGCGGTGCCGATGGGGGCGCCGCCTCCGGCCGGCACCAGCGAGAACGCGGGCGCGGCCCGGCCGACCAGCGGCGAGCGCACGGTCAGGTCACGGCCCAGCGCCGCCACCAGCACGCCCACCAGGGGCAGGGTCAGCACCGCGCCCACCCCGAGGATCCGCCGGTTGAGCTTCATCGCGACGGCGCGCCGGCGGCGCGCGGGGCGGCGGGCGCCGCCGCCGCGACCGCCCCCTCGCCGCGGCGGCGCGCGGGCAGGAGCCCGAGCAGGCTGGCCAGGCCCAGCACCGCGGTAGCGCCCCAGATCCAGGCCACCATCGGCTTCACGATCGCGTGCAGGCCGAGGGTCTGGCGGCCGGGGTCCACGTTGACCATCGAGAGGTACAGGTCCTCCCGCCAGGTGCTGCGCACGGCGGGCGTCCCGACCGGCTCGCGCTGGTTGGGGTAGTAGTTCATGCGCGGCGCGAGCACGCCGAGGCTCTTCCCGCCCTTCTCGACCGCGACCCGCGCCACCATGGCCTGGCGGTGCGGCTCGGCGACGGGATCGGCGCCCAGGAACGTCAGCGTGTAGCCGCTCAGCTCGACCGTCTCCCCGCGCGTGAGCTGCACCTCGCGCGAGCTGCCCAGCGTGCTGCTGACCGCGATCGCGACCACGATCACGACCACGGC
>DATBIZ010000399.1:0-10219 GCA_036556645.1 Vicinamibacteria bacterium
GTGGATGGCCGAGCGCGCCGCGTCCTGGCGCCACTCCCCCACCTGCGCCTGCCGGAGCAGGGGGAGCACGACGGTGTCGCGCAACAGGAACTCGCTCGCGTCCACCAGCACCGTGTCGCCGTCCGCGGCCACCACCGGCAGGCCGGCCAGCACCGCGGAGGGGAACGACTCCTCGACCACGCGCGTCTGCTCCCGGTCGAAGACGCCGCTGCGATGCGCGGTCTGGCGCTGGTGCAGCAGCACGCGGGGACCGACGCGCTCGAAGCGCACCAGGGCCAGCTCTCCGAGCTGGCCCCGGTCGAGCGAGACCTCGAGCACGCCCGCGCCGCCGGCCAGGCCGGCGCCGTAGAGGAACTCCTCGCCGAAGCGCGAGACCTCCAGCAGGAGCTGGCCGCGCGCGGCGTCCCAGTAATACGGCAGGAAGCCTTGGTGCCGCTCCAGGCCCTGGGTGCGCGCGGCGATCGTGTCGAGCTTCGGCGGCTCGGCGGCCCCGGCCACGTGGACGGCCCCGGCGGCGGCCAGGGCCAGGACGGCGGCCACGCGCCGGATCGCGGCTACCAACCCGCCGGCTGCCCCGCGTTCTGCTCGTCGAGCCACTTCTGCAGCGGCGCGAAGTAATCGAGGATCGCGGTGGCGTCCATCTGCCGCTGCCCGGTCAAGGCCTCGAGCGCGTCGGGCCACGGGCGGCTGACCCCCATCTCGAGCATCTTCTGCAGCCGCGCGCCCGCCTCCTTGTTGCCGTAGATCGAGCAGCGGTTGAGCGGGCCCTGATAGCCGGCGGTCCGGCAGAGCGAGCGGTGGAGCTGGAACTGCAGGATGTGGGCGAGGAAGTACCGCGTGTAGGGCACGTTGGCCGGCACGTGGTACTTGGCGCCCGGATCGAAGTCGGCCTCGCTGCGCTCCACCGGCGCTTCCACGCCCTGGTACTTCTCGCGCAGCTCCCACCAGGCCGCGTTGTAGCGGGCGGGCGGGACCTCGCCCGCGAACACCTTCCAGCGCCACTGGTCGATGAGCAGGCCGAAGGGCAGGAACGCGACCTTGTCCAGCGCGAGCTGCATCAGGAGGCCGACGTCCTTCGACGGGTCCGGCTCCTGCTCGATGAACCCGAGCTGCTTCAGGTAGGCGGGCGTGATCGAGAGCGCGATGGCGTCGCCGATCGCCTCGTGGAAGCCGTCGTTGGCGCTGTCGCGGAACAGGAACGGCTGCCGGTTGTAGGCGCGCTGGTAGAAGTTGTGCCCCAGCTCGTGGTGGATGGTCGTGAAGTCCTCGTCCGTGATCTCGATGCACATCTTGATGCGCAGGTCGTCCTCGTTGTCCACGTCCCAGGCGCTGGCGTGGCACACCACCTCGCGGTCGCGGGGCTTGGTGAACAGCGAGCGCTGCCAGAAGGTCTGGGGCAGCGGCGCGAAGCCCAGCGAGGTGAAGAACCGCTCCCCGTAGCGCACCATCTCCTTCTCGTCGATCTTCTTCGCGCGCAGGATCTCGGTCAGGTTGATCCCGGGGTCCGCGCCGGCCGGCTTGACCAGCGGGTAGACGTTGTTCCACTGCTGCGCCCACATGTTGCCCAGCAGGTGGGCCGGGAGCGGGCCCTTCGCCGGCACGACCTCGGGGCCGTACTGCTCGCGCAGCTTGCGGCGGACGTAGGTGTGCAGCGAGAGGTAGAGCGGGCGCACCTGGGTCCAGAGCCGGTCCACCTCCTGCGCGAACGCGTCGGGGGGCATGTCGTACTTCGAGCGCCACATCGCGCCCATGTCCTTGAAGCCCAGCTCGCGCGCGCCCTGGTTGCCGAGCTCCACGTATCGGGTGAACGGCTGGCGCATCGGCGGCGAGACCTGCCGCCACCCCCGCCACACCTCGAGCAGCGCCTGGGGATCGCGGCTCTCGGCCAGGATCCGGCTCAACGCGTTGATGTCGAGGCACGCTTGGCCGCCGGTGGCGTCGCCGCCGCCCGCGCCGGCGGCCGCGGCGGCGAGCGGGCTGCCGGCCGGCGGGCAGTACTTGCCGCGGCCGTAGATCCCCTCCATCTCCGAGACGATCTGCGTCAGCTCGGCCGCGAGCTTCGGGTCGCTCGGCGCGGGCAGCGTGAGCGCCAGCTTCAACAGGTTCAGCTTGCGCGCGGTCTCGGCGGGAAGCGGCAGGCCGTCGAAGCGCGTGGCCCGTTTCGCGTATTCGACCGCCGCGCTGATCGCCCGCTGGTTGGCCTGGGCGGCGAGGATCTCGGTGTCCTCGGTGATGTGCGTGTTCTTGACCCACTCCGCGCGGCCGGCCTCCTCGGAGAGGGCCTTGAGGCGGGCCTCGGCCTCGTCCACGAACTTCTGCGCCTCGGCCGCGGTCGGGGGCGGCGGCGCCGCGATCACGGACACCGAGGCGGCCGCCAGGGCCGCGGCCGCCAGGGCGGCCGCACCCAGCCGCCGGCGTGTCACCCACAAGGACATGAAGCGATCTCCTTCGCGCCCGTGCGCGGGCGCCCTTCCAACGATAGCGCGTCCGCGCCCGGGGCCGCTGCCAGACTCCGGCGCGATCCGGCGGCGGCGGCGCGGCGCCCTGATCAGCGGCCGGTGAGCAGGCCGAGCGGGCTCGGCAGGCCCTCGGCGGCCGGCCGTTTCGGCTCGTCGCCGTCTTCCGGCGGCTTGTCGCCTTCGCCCGGCGCGAGGAACAGGTTCGACTCCACGTCGTGCTGGCGGCGGTACATCTCCGCGTAGCGCGCGCCGCGCTCGAGCAGCTCGCCGTGGGTGCCGCGCTCCACGATCTGTCCCTCCTCCACCACCAGGATCTGGTCCGCGCGGCGGATGGTGGAGAGCCGGTGCGCGATCACGAACGTGGTGCGCCCCTTCATCAGGTGGGAGAGCCCCTCCTGGATCAGGGCCTCGGACTCGGAGTCGAGGCTGGAGGTGGCCTCGTCGAGGATCAGGATGCGCGGGTCGGCCAGGAGCGCGCGCGCGATGGAGACGCGCTGGCGCTGGCCCCCGGAGAGCTTCACCCCGCGCTCGCCGATGATCGTGTCGTAGCCGTCGGGGAAGGTCTCCGCGAACGCGTCCACGCGCGCCAGGCGGCAGGCGGCCAGCACCTGCTCGTCGGTCGCGTCCGGGCGCGAGAACGCGACGTTCTCGCGGATCGTGCCGTCGAACAGGAACGTGTCCTGGAGGACCACGCCGAGCTGCGTGCGGTAGGAGCCGAGCCGCACCGTCGAGAGGTCCACGCCGTCCACGAGCACGCGCCCCGCCGTCGGCGCATGGAAGGCGGCGATCAGGCCGATGATCGTGGACTTGCCCGACCCCGAGGGCCCCACCAGCGCGGTGACCGTGCCCGGCGCGGCGCGGAACGAGATGCGGTTGAGCACCGGGCGTCCGGCCTCGTACTCGAAGCGCACCTCCTCGAAGGCGACCTCGCCGCGCAGGCGCGCCAGCTCCGACGTACGCCGCGGGTCCTGGTCCTCCGGCGACTCCTTCATCACCTCGCGCGTGCGCTCGAGGCCGGCGGCGGCCTCGGTGAGCTGCGTGCCGATCGCCACCACCTGGAAGAGCGGCGCCACCAGGAAGCCGAGCAGCAGCGTGTAGGTGAAGAAGCCGCCGAGGGTGATGTGGCCGTCGAGGATCTGCCGCGCGCCCACGTACATCACCGCCGCGCTGACCACGCCCAGCAGCACGCTCGAGGCCAGGCCCATCACCGACATCGCGGTGAGGGTCTTCAGCACGTTGTCGAGGAGCCGGCCCACGCCGGTGGAGAACACCGCCGCCTCGCGCGCCTCGGCGTGGTAGCCCTTGATCACGCGCACGCCGCCCAGCGACTCGGTGAGGCGTCCGGTGACCTCGGCCTGGATCCTGCCGCGCTCGCGGAAGATCGGCCGCAGGGTGCCCATCGCGCGCATCAGCACCACGGAGAAGACGCTGAGGGCCAGGAAGCTGACCCCGGTCATCAGCGGGCTGATGCGCAGCATCAGGATCAGCGCCAGCACGGAGGTGAGCAGGCCGCCCGCGAACTCGACCAGCCCGGTGCCGATCAGGTTCCGGATGCCCTCGACGTCGTGCATGATCCGCGAGACCAGCGTGCCCGCCTTGTTCGCGTCGTAGTAGGCGACCGGCAGCCGCCCCACGTGCGCCTGCACCTGCCGCCGCAGGTCGGCGATCAGCCGCTGCGCCGCCTTGGACAGGAGCTGCGTCATCGCGAACGACGTCACGCCCTGCACCAGGGTGGCGCCGAGCACGGCGCCGATCAGCGGCGGCAGCAGGTCGCGGCGGGCCTGGCCCACCACGTCGTCCACCAGGAACTTGGTGGAGGCGGGCAGCACCAGGCCGGCCACGCGGTTGAGGGCCATCAGCGCCAGCCCGAGCGCGAGCAGCCCCTTGCGCGGCCGCACCAGCGCCCACAGCTCGGGCAGCAGCACGCGCAGCCGCTCGCCGGCCGAGGCCTTCGGCGCGTCCTGGCGGGCGTCGGCCTCGGCCTGCGCGCGCCGCCGGCCGTGGCGCGTGCCCTCCCCGCTGCCGGGCAGCCGCATGCCGCCGTGCCCACCACCCATTCTCACGGTGCCACCTCGCGGAGGAAGGAGCCGACGGTCGGCGCAAACCGATCGTAGTCCACCAGGAACGAGTCGTGGCCCTGGATGGACGGCAGGCGCTCGAAGCGCACGTCGCGCCCGGCGCGCGCGAGCAGGGTCGCGATCTCCTCCTGCTGGTCGATCGGGAAGAGGAAGTCCGTCTCCACGCCGACCACCAGCGTCTTCCGCGCGCGGACGCGCGCGAGCGCGGCCTCGACCGAGGCGCCGTGTTCGGCGGCGTCGAAGAGGTCCATCGCGCGCGAGAGGTACAGGTAGCAGTTCGCGTCGAAGGTGCCGATGAACTTCTGGGCGTGCATCTCGAGGTAGGCCTCCACCTCGAACTCGACGCTGAACGGGCCGCTTCCCGCATCGCGCACCTCCACGCGCTCGCGGCTGAAGCGCTGCCGCCATTCCGCGGCCGAGCGGTAGGAGATGAGGCCGAGCTTGCGCGCCACCCGCAGGCCGCTGACGGGCCCCGGCGGCTCGTAGTCGCCGCCGCGCCACTGAGGGTCGGAGCGGATCGCCTCGCGCTGCACGGAGCGGATGGCGATCGCGAACGGCGTGGCGCGGGTGGCGGCCGAGATCGTGACCAGGGCGTCCACCTCGTCGGGGAACTGGATCGCGTAGGCCAGCGCGGTCATGCCGCCGAGCGAAGGTCCGACCACCGCGCGCACGCGCGGAAGGCCCAGCGCGCGCAGCGCCTCGCGGGCGGCGCAGGCGATGTCCTCGATGGCCAGGACGGGGAAGCGGAGCCGGTACGGCTCGCCGGTGCGCGGGTCGAGGGTGGCCGGGCTCGTGGACCCGTGGGGGCTGCCGAGCGAGTTCACGCAGACCACGTGGTAGCGGTCGGTGTCGATGGCCTGGCCGGGGCCGACCATCTCCTCCCACCAGCCCGGCGTGGGGTCCTCCGCGGACGAGCGTGCGTGCGCGCTCGGCGAGAGCCCGGTGACGAGCAGGAGCACGTTGTCCTTGGCGGGCGACAGGTCGCCCCAGGTCTCGTACGCGATGTCCACCCGCGGCAGCACCGCGCCGCGGCGCATCCGGAACGGGCCGGGCAGCGTGACGGTACGGCGCGCCGAGGACATGCGAGGACAGGATATCCGGTCTGCGGCCGTTCGAATCTCGAACGCGTGTTCGGCCCCTGGACGCCCGCAGCAGCGCAGCCCGCGCCAAGCGTCGGGCGCGCCGCGGCGCGGCGGTGGCATCCGCCGTGCTTGCGGGATGTGACATGAGACGAACGAGCGTCCTCGTGCTGGCGGGCCTGGCGTGCGCGTGCGGCGACGGCCGCTCGCCGGTGACGGCCACGCTCCCCAGCGCCGTGGCCTTCACCCGGATCGCGCCGGCCTCCGGGACGACGATCACGGTGCCCGCGGAGTTTCCCTACTTCGAGATCGGCGGCGTGGTGCTCCCGCAAGGCTCCGCACTCCTGTCGGCGGGGCTTGCGCTCCGGTCGGCGCGGGCGGTCCCCTGGGCCCAGCTCAGGGTCTACCTGCTGACTTCCGGAGACGGGTCGGAGTACTGCGGCCAGAACCTCCCGGATGCCCCGACCTGGACCGACCTGCCGGCCGGCTGGCAGACGACGTACACGGTCACCGGGTTCCAGGTCTACCGGCTGCCGTGCGACGTGACCGCGATCCGCGCGATGTTGCACACGAGGAACACCGGCCTCTTGACGCCGCCCGCCTCGAGCGACATCGTGGCCGAGGCGACCATGCCGGTCCGCCTCGCGATCCGCCGCTAGCGGCCGGCCGCCGCCGCCGCGGGCGCCGCCGCGCGCGCGAGCGCCTCACGGCGGGCGCGCGCGTCGCGCAGCGCCGCGAGCTCCGCGTCCGCGCCCGCCCAGAGCCGCACCGCCTCCGCGTACGCGGCCCGCGCCTCGGCGGGACGGCCCGCCTGCTCGGCCACGCGTCCGAGCGCGTAGTGCGTGCCGCCGTAGGCGGCATCGTGGTCGCGCATCTGCTCGGCGGTGAACGCGGCCAGCTCCCAGTCGCCCGCCTCGCGCGCGGCGCGGGCGATGTCCTCGAGCCGGAAGAGCGCCTCGGTCCACGCGTCCGGTCCGGGCACGGCGCGGATGCGCTCCTGCACGTCCTTCAGGATCGCGCGCGCGGGCGCGCGCTCGCCCCGCCGGAGCAGGACCTCGCCCTCGAGCCCGAGCACGTACGGCTCCACCGACGAGCGGCTCACGTAGCTGACCGTGCTCCCGCCGGGCGGCACCTCGGCCAGCAGCGCCTCCGCCGAGGCGAGCGCCTTCTCCGCCTCGGCCACGCGGCCCAGCGCCAGCAGCGCGTGCCCGGCCAGCGCGTGCCCCACCGCGCGCGTCGAGACCCATCGTCCCCGCGTCATCGCGCGCGACGCGGCGAGCGCCTCGTCGTAGCGGCCGGTCGAGAGCAGGAAGCCCGGCCACGCCTTGCCGTTGAACTCGGTGCCCGCCAGCACCGGCTTGAGACGCGCGCGGTCGCGCATCACGGCCTCCGTCTTGCGCAGCCGGCCCTGGTGCTGGTGGCAGGTGGCCAGCAGGTCGAGGTTGTGCGGGCGGTGCCAGTCCACCTCCTCGGGCAGGCGCTCGGCTTCGTAGTAGGCGGTCTCGAGCGCGTGCGCGCGCTCGAACTCCGCGGTGGCCTCCTCGACGCGGCCGACCCGGCGGAGGTCGTGCGCCCACATGTGGCGCGCGTGCGGCACCTGGTCGGCGAGCGTCGCGTACCGCTCGCCGTGGGCCAGAGCCTCCGCGATGCGACCGATCGTCTCGTAGGAATGCACGAGGTAGTGGTGGGCGGCGAAGTGGTCCGGCCACACGGCGAGCGCCTGGCGATAGAAGGCCACCGACGCGGCGCCGCCGCGCTGCCCGCGCCCGGCCGCGTTGCGCTCCTCCGCGGTCCCCCGCAGCAGCCACAGCTCGACGTCGTCCATGTCGCCCGCAAGAGCCTCGTCGAGCGCGCGCCTCCAGGCCGCGTGTTTGCCGGCGTCCTGCAGGTCCTCGATCGCGTCGAGGTGCAGGCCGCGCGCCGCGATCTTGCGCCGCTCCTTCTCGCTGGCGCCCGCGGCCAGCTCGTCCGCCTTGTTCCACGCGGCGCGCGCGGCCGCCTGGTCCTCCAGGCCCGAATACGCGCGGCTGAGGCCGACCCAGGAGAGCGCCGCCCTCGGGTCCGCCCGCAAGGCCTGGTGGAACGAGCGCGCGGCCTCGATCCAGACGTATGAATGAAGATACGAGAGCCCCTGGTCGTGGAACGCCTGGGCCTCCGCGGAGGCGGTGGCCACCGGCTCGTGCGTGCGCCCGATGCCCGGGCGGAGCGTCACCGGCCGCTCCAGGATCTCGCGCGGCACCCAGCCCACGGCCGAGCAGGCAGCGTGCGGGTCCTCCTGCGCGGGCGCCGCCGCGGCGGCCATGCCGCAGAGAAGGACCACGACGGTTCCGATCCGCTTCATCGCCACTCCTTGTACCAGGGGACCATAGGGCGGCCCGACCGGCGAATCAAGCCGGGCGCGGCCGGCGGCCGCCTATGACACACAACCCCTTGCAAAGTGGACGGCGCCGTAGCATATTGCCCAGGACATCCGGAGAGACCCGCGGAAGCGGGCCCGGCAACCTGGGGGGACATCCCAAGGTGCCGTCCTGGCGGCCAGGCTGGCCGGCAGGAGATGTGGCCTCGGGCGCAGTCGAGGCAACGAAGTGTCCGGCGCGGCGTGGGTGCCGCGCCCTCCGGGTGTCTTCTCGGAAGGAAGGAGAAGACACCGTGGCCTCGAAGCAGAACCCCATCACAACCGATCCCGACCACCATCTGTGGCGCAACGGCCGCCTCTGGTGGGTGGCGTTCACGGTGCACCTGCCCGGCTGGCAGAAGGACCGCGTGCGCCTGTCGCTTGGGACCGACGACGTGGTCGAAGCGCGGCGCCGCCGCGACCAGCTCCTGCGCGAGTACCCGCTGGCGAAGCAGTGCACGCTGTCGCTGCGCATCGCCGGGCGGAAGGTGCGCGCGCGGCCGCAGCAGCCGCACATGGCGGCCTGAGCGGGCGGGGCGCACGATGAGCCACTCCGCCACCCTCCACGACCTCGCCGCCGCCCGCGTCGCGCCGCGGCCGGACGGCGCCGTCCGCGTGTTGACCTCTGAATCGGTCTCGGAAGGCCACCCCGACAAGGTCTGTGACGCGATCGCCGACGCGGTCCTCGACGCGTACCTGACCCTCGACCGCCGCAGCCGCGTGGCTTGCGAGGTGCTGTGCAAGTCCGGCGTGGTCGTGCTCGCCGGCGAGATCAGCTCGGTGGCCTCGCTCGACCACCTGCAAATCGTGCGCGACACCGTGCGCGAGATCGGCTACACCCAGCCCGACTCGCCGTTCAACGCGGACTCGCTGCAGGTGCTCCAGCACATCACCGGGCAGTCCTGGGAGATCGGCCGCAGCGTGGACCCCGCCACCAACCGGGTCGGCGAGCAGGGCGCGGGGGACCAGGGGATCGTGTTCGGCTACGCGACCGCGGAGACGCCCGAGCGCATGCCGCTGCCGCTGCTGCTCGCGCACGGGCTCGCGCGCGGGCTGGCCGAGGACCGGCGCGGCGGGGCGTTCCCCTGGCTGCGCCCCGACGCGAAGACGCAGGTCTCGGTCGAGTACGAGGGCTTCCGCCCGCGGCGCGTCACCGACGTGCTCGTGTCCACGCAGCACGCCTGCGACGTGGACGCGGAGGTGATCCGAGACTACGTGACCACCGTGCTCGCGCCGCGCGTGCTCGGGGCGTGGTTCGACCGCGACATCCGCTTCACCGTGAACCCGAGCGGCAGCTTCGTGAAGGGCGGGCCGGCCGCGGACGCGGGCGTGACCGGCCGCAAGATCATCGTGGACACCTACGGCGGCGCGGCCCGGCACGGCGGCGGCGCGTTCAGCGGCAAGGACCCGTCCAAGGTGGACCGCAGCGGCGCCTACTTCTGCCGCTACGTGGCGCGGCAGGTGATCGCGGAGGGGCTGGCCGAACGGGTGGAGCTGCAGGTCGCCTACGCGATCGGCGTGGCGCAGCCGGTGGCGATCCTGGTGGAGACGTTCGGCACCGGCGACCAGGCGCGCGCGGCCGAGTTCGTGCGCGGCTTCGACTTCCGGCCGGGCGCGATCATCGAGACGCTGGACCTGTTGCGGCCGATCTACCGGCAGACGACCAACTACGGCCACTTCGGGCGGCCGGGCCTGCCGTGGGAGCGCTGAGCGTGCGCGCGCTCGCGCCGGGCGACCGCGTGCGGCTGGTGCTCGGCGGCCCGGTGTTCCGCGTCGTGCGCGTCACGCCGGAGGCGGTGAGCCTCACGCCCGAGGCCCGGCGGATCGCGGTGGACCACTACGGCCGGCGGTTCTCCGTCACCGCGGGCGGCGTGGACGTCTCGCCGCTGTTCGCCCCGGCGGAGCGGGTCGAGGGCGCCGCGGACGACCCCGCGCGCAGCGCGACCAGGGGGTCGGCCGCGGTCGCGCGGCGGGCCGGCAGGTAGCAGCCGACCGGCGCCGGTCACCGATTCGGAATACCGATACCGTTCGGCTCGGCTCGGCCCTCCCTCTGCCCGCTACCTCTGCCGCCCCGGAACCCACGCGGTCGTCCTGCCCCCGATCGTCTGATGGACGATCGGCTCGTCTCGCGCGGTCCGTGCGGCCGCGTTCCGGCCCCAACGGTGGTGGAACAGCCACGACCGGGGAAACCTGTCCGAGTCTCCCCCG
>DATBIZ010000400.1:0-9275 GCA_036556645.1 Vicinamibacteria bacterium
GCGGCGCCGGCGAGGGCGCTTCCGATTCCCAAGCGCACTGCGACGGGTCGGGGCAACCCAGGCCGCCGTCGTCGCAGGGTGGCGCCGCCGGCGCGCTCCGCGGAGCGCCCAGCACGGCGACGGCGAGCAACAGCGTGCCGCTCATACGCCGATCATAGCCTCAGTCCACGTCTCCGCCCTCCTCCTCGTTCTCCTTGTACATGTACTTCACGTTGTCCTTCATCAGGAGGATGTTGGGCTCGGTCGTGCGGTGGACCTTCAACGCGTGCTTGTCGTACCACTCGATGACGCCGCGGATCTCCTCGCCGTCCTTGAGCACGATGACCATGCGCGTCTTGTTGTCCATCTGCTTCTTGTAATAGAAGCTCTCCGCGCTGGTCTGGTCGGGCGGCACCGGCTTGCGCGTGCGGTAGACCTTGGCCGTGCCCTGGAACTGCTCCTTGATCTCGGAAAGGTCGGGGCGGATCAGCTTGCGATTCATCTCGGCCGGCCTCCTGCCGGCATGCCCGGATCGGCCCGCTCGGACGATGAGTGGATGAGTGCGGACGGTACGCCTATCGGCGAGGCCGGCGTCGGGAAGGCGATGGTTTCCCCTCTTCTAGCACGCGGCGCCGGCCGGGGCAAGGACGAACTGGCCGGCCAGCCTGTCCATTAAGACATCCATCGAGAGCAGAGGGTTGGCGTTGGTCCGAAGCGCCTCGCGCGTCTCCGCGATCGAGGCCGCCAACTCCCCCGCGCGGCGGCCAAGCGGCCCGCCGGCCAGCGCCCGCAGGCGTGCCACCACGTCCGCGTTCAGGACCGAGCCCTCCGGCGCGCCGGCGGCCAGGGCGGCGATGTCGCGCAGCAGCGCCCGCAGCGCGGTCAGCGCGAGCGGCAGGTCGTCCACGTCGGCCAGCTTCTGCGCGGCGTCCATCCGCTCGAAGGGCCCCTGGCGCGGGATCGCCTCCAGGAGCTTCAAGAGCGCGTCGCGCAGGCCGCGGTAGGCCTCCGGTTCGAACGCGAGGGCGGCCCCCAGGCTGCCGCCGCTGAGCACGGCCCGCAGGTGCGCTTCCTCGCGCGGCAATCCCCGGCGCGTCTCGAGGTGCTCGCCGAGGAGCGCCGGCGGCAGCGTGCCCACGCGGAGGGTCTGGCAGCGCGAGCGGATGGTGGGGAGCAGCGCCTGCGGAGCCGCCGTCACGAGCAGCACGTGCGAGGTCGGGCAGGGCTCCTCCAGGCTCTTCAGCAGCGCGTTGGCCGCCTGCTCGGTGAGCAGGTGCGCCTCGTCGATGACGAACGCGCGGGACCGCGCCTCGAACGGGCGGGCGCCGATCTCGCGCGCCACGTCGCGCACGCGGTCGATCTTGATGGTGGCGCCGTCGGGCTCCACGAGCACCACGTCCGGGTGCAGCCCGCGCGCCGCGCGCATGCAGGAGGCGCACTGCTCGCAGGCGTCGTCGCGACGGCGCTCGCAGACCAGCGCGCGGGCGCAGACCAGCGCCAGCGCCTTCTTCCCCACCCCGTCCGGGCCGGAGAAGAGCAGCGCCGGGGGCAGCCGCCCGTGTCCGAGCGCGCTGGACAGGATCGTCTTGACCCGGTCGTGCCCGAGGACCTCAGCGAAGCCCATGGCCCACCACGAGCCCGCGCGCCTCGACCGCCTCGCGCACGCGCCGCGCCACCGCCTCCGGGGCGCCCCGGCCGTTGACCACCACCCAGCGGCCGGGCTCCTGGGCGATCAGCGCCCGGTATCCGTCACACACGCGGTCGTGGAACTCGCGGACCTCGGCCTCGAGCCGATCGTGCTCGCCCCGCCGCCGCACCCGCCGCAAGCCCACCTCCACCGGTACATCCAGGAATACGGTCAGGTCGGGGCTCAGATTCCCGGTGGCCAGCGCGTGCAGGGATCGCAGCAGGTCCAGGTCGAGCCCGCGGCCGTAGCCCTGGTAGGCGAGCGAGGAGTCCGTGTAACGGTCCGAGATCACGGTGCGGCCCGCGGCCAGCGCCGGCCGCACGACCTGGCCGACGTGCTGGGCGCGGTCGGCGAAATAGAGGAGCGCCTCCGCCGCCGGCGCCATGTCGTTGTGCGCGTGGCCGAGCAGGAGCTGGCGGACCTCGCGGCCGAGCGGCGTGGCCCCCGGCTCGCAGGTGAGGACCGTGTCGGGACCGAGCAGGTCGGCGAGCGCACGCGCCTGCGTGCTCTTGCCGCAGCCCTCGATGCCTTCGAACGTGATGAACGGCATGGGTGCGTCATTCTACCAGCGGCCCCGGCGCGGGCCCGGAAGCCCGCCGGGCGCGCGCGTGGTAGCGTTCGCGCGTGCTCACCCTGGAAGGCCGCGCCGCCCTCGTCACCGGCGGGGGGCGCGGCATCGGCCGCGCGGTGTGCGTCCTGTTCGGCCGGCTGGGCGCCCGCGTCGCCGTGAACTACGTGCGCGACGAGGCCGCCGCGCGCGACGCCGTCGCCGCGGTGGAGGCGGCGGGCGGCGAGGCGTATGCCGCCCGCGCGGACGTCTCGGATCCGGAAGAGGCGGGCCGGCTCGTCGCCGGAGCGGCCGGGCGCTTCGGCGGGCTCGACATCGTGGTCGTCAACCAGGGTATCTGGACGCCGGCGCCGATCGAAACCATGACGGCCGAAGAATGGGATCGCACGCTCTCCGTGAACCTGCGCGGGACCTACGCGGTCTGCCACCACGCGGCGCGGCACATGATCCCGCGGCGCGCCGGCACGATGGTGCTGATCGCCTCCACCGCCGGCCAGCGCGGCGAGGCCGGCTACTCGCACTATGCGGCGAGCAAGGGCGCGATGATCGCGTTCTCGCACTCGCTGGCCGCCGAGCTGGCCCCGCACCGGATCCGCGTGAACACGGTCGCGCCGGGCTGGGTGCGGACGGACATGACCCGCCACGTGTTCGACGGGCCGGAGGCGGAGGCGGCGCTGCGGCCGATCCCGGCCGGTCGCCCCGCGACGCCCGAGGAGATCGCGGGACCGGTGGCCTTCCTCGCCTCCGACCTCGCGTCCTACGTCTGGGGCACCGTCCTCGCCGTCAACGGCGGCGCGGTGATGGCCGGCTGAGGATCCTCGTCACCGGCGCCGGCGGGCTGATCGGCGGGCGGCTCGCGGAGCGGCTCGCCGCCACGCACGAGGTCACGGCCGGCGCGCGCGACGCGCCGCCGCCGGCCGCGCTCCCGCGCGTGCGCTTCGACCTCGAGGACGGGTCCTCGTTCGAAAGCGCGCTCGACGCGTCGCGTCCCGAAGCGGTCGTGCACGCCGCCGCGCTCGCGGAGCCCGACGTGTGCGAGCGCGAGCCGGCCCGCGCGCAGGTCTGCAACGCGGACGCGCCGGCGCGGCTGGCCCGGCTCGCGCGCGCCCGCGGCCTCCGCCTGATCGCCCTCTCGACCGACCTCGTGTTCGCCGGGGATCGCGCGCCGTACGCCGAGGACGACGCCCCTGCGCCGCTGCAGGCCTACGGCCGCACCAAGCTCGCGGGCGAGCGCGCGGCGCTGGCCGAGGACCCGGGGGCGGTCGTGCTCCGCCTGCCGCTGATGGTCGGGCGCGGCCACGGCCGGCGCGCGACGGCCACCGAGTCCGTCGCCTGGGCGCTGCGCGACGGGCGGCCGGTCCGCTTGTTCACCGACCAGGTCCGCACGCCGCTCGACGCCGCCTCCGTGGCGGACGCGATCGAGCGCGTGCTGGCGGCTTCGCACGCGGGCACGTTCCACCTCGGCGGCGACGAACGGCTGAGCCGCTACGACCTCGGCCGCCGCGTGGCGGACGCGCTCGGCCTTCCCGCGGCCTTGATCACGCCCGTCCGCCACGGCGAGCGGCCGCAGGCGCCGCGGCCGGCGGACGCGTCGCTGGCGAGCCTGCGCGCGCGCGAGGTGCTCGGCTGGCGCCCGCGCCGCCTGGACGAGGCGATCCGCGACGGCCGCCGCACGGCCGTATAATCGCGTCCCGCATGGCGATATGACCCTCGAGGAGCACCTTCGCCGGGCCACGCGCAACTTCACCGCACCGCTGCCCGAGGACGACGTGATGGAGCTCGGCGCCGACCTCGCGCGCGAGCTGGCCCGCGCGCACGCCGAGACGCCGCCCCGGCACCCGCCGCTCGATCCGGCCGGGATCACGCTGGCCGAGGGCCGTCCGCGGCTCGACGGCTCCGCGACCGGCGGCACCCAGGCCGAGGACCTGTTCCACCTCGGCGCCCTGCTGGGCTGGCTCGCGACCGGCGAACGGCCCGACGTGTCCTGGCGGCTCGACGGCGCGCCCCTCGCGCGGCTGTCCACGCTGGCGCGCCGCGCGGCGCTCGCGGGGCTCGCCGGCCCGGTGCGGGCGGAGCGGTTCGCCACCGCCACCGAGGCCGCGCAGGCGCTCGAGGCCGCGCGCGCCCCGCGTCCGGAGGGCGCGTCCGCGTGGCCGGCGTTCCGCGGCGACGCCAGCCGCTCCGGCGCGCGGCCGGCCCTCGCGCCCTCGACCCTCGAGGCCCTCTGGCACGTGCGCCTGGGATCCGTCGTGGCCTCACCGGTGATCGCGCACGGCGCGGTGCTGGTGCCGAGCGCGGACGGCCGTCTCGTGTTCCTCGAACCGGCGAGCGGACGGCGCCTGCACGCGCTGCCGCTCGGGTCCGCGACCGAGTCCACGCCCGCGATCGAGGGCGACACCGCGTTCGTGGGCACCGACGCCGGCGAGCTGGTCGCGGTGGACACGGCCTCCGGAGAGGAGCGCTTCCGCCTGCGCGTGGGCGACATGGTGCGGTCCTCGCCGCTGGCGCTCGATGGCCTGGTGGTCGTCGGGACCGTGGCCGGCACGACCGACGGCGCGCTGGTCGCGCTGGAGCCCTCCCGGCGACGTGTGCGCTGGACGCGCAAGCTCGGGGCGGTGTTCTCCTCGCCGGCGCTCTCGGGCGACCGCGTCCTCGTGGGCAGCGACGAGGGCGCCCTGCACGCGGTGGACCTCGCGCGGGGGGGCCTGCTCTGGTCGGCAAGGCTCGGGGCGAAGGTGCGCGGGACGCCCGCCGTGGCCGGTGACCTCGCGTACGTCGGCGACTTCGCCGGCACGCTGGTCGCGGTGCGCGTCACGGACGGCACGCGCGTGTGGACGCGGGAAGTCGGCCACGCGCTGTACTCGTCGCCCGCGCTGGCCGCCGGCTTGTGCGTGGTCGGCTGCCGCGAGGGGCACGTCCACGCCTTCGACCTCGCCACGGGCGAGCCGCGCTTCGAGGTCGCCACGCGCGGGCCGATCGTGGGCTCGCCGGTGGCGGCCGGCGACCGCTTCCTGATCGGCTCGACCGACGGCGCGGTCTACCTGATCGGCCCGGGAGGCGACCTGCTCCAGCGCGCGGACGTGGCGCGCTCGGGCGTGCAGTCCTCGGCCGCGCTGGGGGCGGAAGCGGCCGCGTTCATCGGCAGCGGCGAGGGCCTGCACGCGCTCAGGCTCCGCCCGTGAACGTGCTCGACGCGCTGCGCGTGCCGCCGTGGGCGCGCAAGGGCATCCTGGACCGCTACCAGGCCGGCGCCAGCCACGTCTTCCTGCTCCACGGCAACGTGCGCGACCTGTTCGGCTTCGGCGCGGACGACGTGCCGCTCGCGGAGGGGCTGCGGCGCCTGGCCGCGCAGCGGCCCGTGCTCGTCTCCTACGACGTGTCGGCCGGCCTCACGTTCCCGGACGCCGAGCGCCAGAAGGCGTTCCGCCGCGCGCTGGGGATGAAGTCGGGGCCGCTGCCCGCCGACGCGACGCGCGCGCTCACGCTGATCGACGCGCTGCTCACCACCGACCGCTGCCCGGCCGGCTCGGTGGCGGTGGTGCTGGAGTACGCGCACGCGCTCGCCCCGGCAGGACCCTCCGGCGCCGCGGAGCGGCAGCACGCGACCACGCTCGCGCGCTGGGCCAGCGACCCGCAGGTGGCGGCCCGGCGGCCGGTGGTCGTGCTGATCGCTCCCTCCGCCGGCGAGGTCTCCGAGGAGGTGTACGCGGGCGCTTCCGGGGCCGAGGTGGTCGAGGTGCCACGGCCGGACCTGGAGGTCCGCGCCTCGTTCCTGCGGCGGCTGCGCGACGCCAGCCAGGGCATGACCTGGGAGCTGACGCCCGAGCAGGTGGCGGCGGAGACCGGCGGCCTGGCACTGGTGCAGATCGAGGACATCGTCCAGCGCGCGCGGGGGGCGCGCGCCCCGCTCACCCGCGCCGCGATCGTCGAGCGCAAGATCGAGCTGCTGCGCCAGGAGTACGGCGACGTGCTCGAGATCCTGCAGCCGAAATACGACCTGTCCGCGGTGGGCGGCCTCGAGCACGCCACCCGCGAGCTGAAGGAGATCGCGGACCTGATGCGCCGCGGCCACACCTCGGCCGCGCCGATGGGCATCATCCTGATGGGCCCCCCGGGCACCGGCAAGAGCTACCTGGCCGAGTGCTTCGCCAAGGAGTGCGGGATGCTCGCGGTGCGCTTCCGGCCGCTGCGGCAGATGTACGTGGGCCAGTCGGAGCGCAACCAGGAGAAGGCGTTCGGCGCCATCCGCGCGCTCGCGCCGGTGGTGGTGCTGGTGGACGAGTCGGACCAGGCCGAGGGCGGCAGCCGCGACCAGGGCTCCGGCGATTCCGGAGTCACCGAACGGATGCGCGCCTCCGCGTTCGGCTTCTGGGGCGACCCCACGCTGCGCGGCAAGGTGCTCCGCATCGACATCACGAACCGCGTGGACCTGATCGACACGGCGATGCGCCGCTCCGGCCGCACGGACGTGAAGATCCCGATCCTGATGCCCGACGAGGAGGCCCGCCGCCAGATCTTCGAGGTGGTCGTGCGCAAGCACAGGATGCCCGCGGCGATCGCCGATTACCGCCCCTTCGCCGCGCGCACCGCCGGCTTCACCGGCAGCGACATCGAGCTGGCGGTGACCACGGCCTGGCGCTTCGCCCTCCGCGACGGCGCGACGTCGATGAACGACGCGCACCTGACCGCCGCGCTCGACGACCTCATCCCGGGCGCGAAGGACCAGTCCACGATCGACCGCATGACGCTGCTGGCCCTCGACGAGACCCGCAACAAGAGGCTGCTGCCCAGGAACCACGAGGCCATCCGGGCGGAGATCGCAGCGCGCCGATCGGCCCCCTGAACGGGCGGGCGGGCGGCGCGCACTTTCCTCTTGACAAACCAGAGGAGCGGTGTACGCTGCCCTCATCTAGTCGCTCTAGATGAAGGAGGGCCGCCTGGGCGCCGACCCGACGCCGAGCAGCCTCGTGCAGGGCACGCTGCACATGCTCATCCTGAAGACGCTGACGCTGGAGCCGCTGCACGGCTACGGCATCGGCGTGCGCCTGGAGCAGATCAGCCGGGGCGTCTTCCGCGTGAACGCGGGCTCGCTCTTCCCCGCCCTCCGCCGCCTGGAGCGCGACGGCTTGATCAAGGGCGAGTGGGCGGTGACCGAGAACGGCCGCCGCGCGAAGTACTACGCGCTGACCGCGAGGGGCCGGACCACGCTCGAGCGGGAGACCAGGGAGTGGAAGGCGCAGGCGACGGCGATCGCCCGGATCCTCGAGGCGACTTCCGGAGGCTCGCGGTGACCTGGCTCCGCCGCCTCGCCGGGGCATGGGGTGCGCTCCGTCGCGGACGGCGCGTCGACCGGGAGCTCGACGACGAGCTTCACGCCTACGTCGAGTCGATGGCCGACGACCGGACGCGGGCCGGGATCTCGCGCGAGGCCGCCCTTCGCGCGGTTCAGGTGGAGATCGGCAGCCTGGAGGCGGTGAAGGACGCGGTTCGCGACGTGGGCTGGGAGACACGGCTGGAAAGCGCCTGGCGCGACGTGCGCTTCGGCGCGCGCGCGCTGCGCAAGGCGCCGGTGTTCTCGGCCGTCGCCGCCGCGACCCTCGCGCTCGGCATCGGGGCCAACGCGGCGATCTTCGGCGCGATCAACGCGATCATGATCCGCCCGCTGCCCGTGGCGCGGCCGGACGAGCTGGTCTCGCTCGCCGCCGTCTACCCGATCGGCGTGGAGCCGGTGTTCTCCTACGCCGCGTACCGCCGGATCGCGGCGGAAGGGCAACGCTGGGTCGACGCGCTGGCCGGCTCGACGGTCCGGCGGGATGCGGCCACGATCGATGGCTTGCCGGAGCCGGTGGACCTCCAGTGGGTGTCGGGCAACTACTTCACGACGCTCGGCGTCCCCGCGGCGTTGGGACGAACGCTGCTCGCCGACGACGACCGCCGCCCGCCCGGCGAGGGCGTCGCGGTGATCAGCGAGAGGTACTGGACGCGGCGGTTCGGCCGCAGCCCCGCGGTCGTCGGCCGCACCTTCCGCCTGAGGTCCCGCAGCTTCGCCATCGTGGGCGTGACCCCGCGCGGCTTCACCGGCGACAGCGCCGGCGAGTCGGTGGACCTCTGGCTGCCCCTGTCCGCGCAGCCGGGGACCCCCGCCTGGGTCTGGGCCGGACACAGCACCACCTGGCTGCGCATCGTCGCGCGGCTGCGGCCGGGCGTCACCCTGGCCGACGCGCGCGCCGGCCTGGAGCCGGTGTACGCGCGCATCCGCGAGGAGGTCGCGGCGGGCACCGACAGCGCGGAGTTCCGCGCGGGCGTGCTCGGGAGCGGCCTCGCCGTCTCGGAAGCGAGCCGGGGCGCCTCCCGGCTGCGCGAGAACCTCTCCGCGCCGCTGCTGGTGCTGATGGCCATCGCCGGCCTCGTCCTCCTGGTCGCCTGCGCCAACGTCGCGAACCTGATGGTGGCGCGCTCGGCGGCGCGGCGTCACGAGACGGCGGTGTGCCTGGCCATCGGCGCCGGCCGCATGCGACTCGTCCGCCAGCGCGTCGCCGAAGCGCTGCTGCTCGCGGTGCTGGGCGGCCTCGCCGGGCTGTGCCTCAGCGCGTGGGGCGGCGCCGTCCTGCGGCGCCTCGTGGCCGGCGCGTTGCCGATCTCGCTGGACGTCGGCCCCGACGGGCGCGTCCTCGTCTTCACCGGCCTCGTGACCGGCGCCACGGCGGTCCTTTGCGGGCTGCTGCCCGCGTTGCGGGCCACGCGGGTCGATCCGGTCGGAGTGCTGAAGTCCGCGGGTGGACCGGCACGCGCGGCGGCCGCCCTGCCGCTCGGCCGCACCCTGGTCGTCGCCCAGATCGTCGTCTCGCTCGTGCTCGTGGTGACAGCGGGGCTCTTCGTCCGCAGCCTGGTCAAGCTGCAGCGGATCGACCCGGGGTTCGATCCCGATCGCGTGCTGCTCTTCCGGATCACGCCACCCTCGGACGAGCGGCCGCTCACCGCCGACGCGACGCGCAACCTCCACCGCGAGCTCGTCCGCCGCGCGGCGAGCCTCCCCGGCGT
>DATBIZ010000401.1:0-5963 GCA_036556645.1 Vicinamibacteria bacterium
GTGAGGCACGGGAGGCCGATGTGGAGATCAAGGTTCTGGGGACCGGATGCCGGAAGTGCCAGCTGCTCTTCGGCGAGGCCGAGAAGGCGATCGCGCACAGCGGCCGATCCGTCGGCCTGAGCAAGGTCGAGGAGATCGAGCAGATCGCCGCCTACGGCGTCGTGACGACTCCGGCGCTGGTCATCGACGGCCGCGTGGTCTCTACGGGCCGGATTCCGAGCGCGGCCGAGATCGCCGCGGCGATCCTCGGCGCGGCCAGTGACGACGCAGGGCCGCCGGCCGGCACGGCGCGAAGGCAGGTGCCGTGAGCTCCCCGCTCGCGGTGGCCGTCCGAACATACAAGGCGCTGGCGCACCCGGTGCGGCTGCGCCTGCTCGCGATGCTGCGGGGCGGCGAGCTGTGCGTGTGCCAGATGACGGCGGTCACCGGACTGGCCGCCTCCACCGTGTCGGCCCACCTGTCCGACCTGAAGTCGGCTGGCCTGCTCGTCGAGCGCAAGGAAGGGCGGTGGGTCAGCTACGCCTGGAGCACGGATGGCGATGCCCGCCGCGTATCGGCGGAGCTCCAGACGCGCCTGGTCGGCGATCCACAAGTCGCGGCCGATGCCCGTCTGGTCCGGGACCTGCGCAAGGTGGAAGTCGAGGAGCTGTGCCGCGTCGACCTCGACCTGAAGCGCCTGGGCATCCGGCGGCCGGCTGTCGCGGGGGTGCTGCGTTGAGCGGCGGGGGCGCCGGAGACCGGAGGAGACGCAGGCGCGAGGAGCGCACCACCGTAGCCACGTAGGCGTCCGGACGTGGGACGGCGAGCGTCCGTCGCCGGACACGTCGCGGCGCCGGTCGTGGCCGGCGAGCCGCGTCCATGCGCCAGGAGTCGTGCTCCACACCGTCTGACGGCGCTGCGCGGCGTCCAGTCAAGCAGTTGCGCGACCGGGCACGCCCGTTCATCGGATTGGAGCACGTACGCCGCGGGGCATCGGGCTTGCACCGCGCGTGCGGTCATGCGCCTGCTCGAAGGTCTGCGTCGAGATCTCGTCCTCGCGATCCGCGGCCTGGGCCGGCGGCCGACGTTCACCGCGGCCGTTGTGATGACCCTCGCCCTGGGCATCGGCGCGAACACGGTGGTCTTCTCGGTCGTGGACGCCGTGCTGCTGCGGCCGCTGCCGTACCCGGCGCCGGACCGGCTCCTCGCGATCTGGGGCGAGCTGCCGAAGCAGGGGCGGATGGACGCGCACCTCTCCGGGCCGGAGCTGGCCGCGATCTGGGACGGCACGACCGCTTTCGCAGCGATGGGCGCGGTATGGTCGCGGCCCGGCGTCCTGCGCGGCGACGGCAGCGCGGCCGAAGAGATCGAGGTCGGCTGGATCACGCCGGGGTTCCTCGAGGCGCTCGGGGCCCGCGCCGCGCTGGGCCGCCTGCCCACCCGCGAGGAGCTCGTCGCCGATCCGTCGGACGTCATCGTCCTGAGCCACGAGCTGTGGCAGAAGCGGTACGGCGCCGATCGTACGCTCGTGGGCCGCACGATCGACTTCGACGACGAGCGCCGCACGGTCGTCGGGGTGCTGCCGCGTGGCTTCCGCCTGCACCTGCCGCCCGACCAGGGCGTGCCCGAGGAGCTGGCGGCGTTCCTGCCCTGGGGCGGCGACGCGTACCGCGAGATGCCGCGCGCGTTCCGGGTGTTCACGCCGGTGGCCCGGCTGGCACCCAACGCGACCGCGGCGCAGGCCGCCGCGGAGCTGGGCGCGGTGGCGCAGCGCGCGCGCGCCGACAGCGCGGAGTACGCGTCCTCCGGGCTGGGCCTGCGCGCGGAGCCGCTCGCCGCCGGCGTGTCGTCGCCGGTGCGCCCGACGCTCCTGATCCTGCTCGGCGTGGCCACGCTGCTGCTGGCCGTCGCGTGCGCCAACGTCGCCAACCTCACGCTCGTGCGTGCGAAGGACGCGGAGCGGGAGCTGCGCGTGCGCGCGGCGCTCGGCGCGAGCCGGGGCCGGCTGCTCCGCCTGCTGCTCGCGGAGAGCCTCGTGCTCGGCGCCGCCGGCGCCGCCGCCGGCCTCCTGCTCGCCGCCGCCGGCCTCGACCTGCTGCGCGCGCTCGAGCCGGGCCGGCTGCCTCGGCTGTCGGAGGTGGCGCTCCACCCGCGCGTGCTCCTCTACGCGGGCGGCCTCACGCTCTTGACGTCGCTGGCATTCGGCGGGCTGTCCGCCGCCTCGGCCGTCTCGTCGGCGCTCTCGGCCTCGCTGCAGGACCCGGAGCGCAAGGCCACCGGAAGGTCCGGGCGGCTGCGGCCGGCGCTCGTGATCGGACAACTGGCGGCCTCGCTGGTGCTGGCGGCGGGCGCGCTCCTCCTCGTGCGCAGCTTCGCGGCGCTGCAGGCGGTGGACCCCGGCTTCGACCCGCGTGGCGTGCTCACCGCGCGGCTCTCGCTGCCCGACGTGCACTACCGCTACCGCGACCAGGGCCCGAAGATCGCGTCGTTCTACCGCCGCCTCGACGAGCGGCTGCGCGCGCTGCCGGGCGTGCGCGCCGCCGGGGCGACCACCGCGCCGCCGCTGTCGGGCGCCGCCATCCGCTCGCGGCCCTACGCGTGGCGCGCGGAAGGCGGCGAGACCGAGTGGGGCCGCACCGCCGCGGACTACAGCACCGTCACGCCGGGCTGGTTCGAGGCGGCGGGCGTGCACCGGCTGGCCGGCCGCGTGTTCACGGAGGCGGACGGCCCCGACCAGCCGCTGGCCGTGGTCGTGGACGAGGCGCTGGCCCGCGCCGCCTGGGGGAGCGCGCCCGACGCCGTCGGCCAGCCGGTCCGCGTGGAGGTGTTCCGCGACGGGTCCTTCCAGCCGCGCTGGGGCGAGGTGGTCGGCGTGATCGGGACCGTGCGCCTCAATCGCCTGGAGGCCGCAGGCCGGGAGCAGGTCTACCTGGCGCACGCGCAGGCGCCGCAGCGGACGATGCACCCGACGCTGCGCACGACGGGGGACCCGCACGCGCTGCTTCCCGCGATGCAGCGCGAGGTGGAGGCGCTCGAGAAGGACCTGCCCGTGTTCGACGTGCGCCTGGCCACGGAGCACGTGGCCGCGGCGACCGCCGTCTCCCGCTTCGCCCTCGCCACGCTGGGCACCCTCGCCGCGGTGGCCCTCCTCCTCTCGGCGGCCGGGGTCTACGCGGTCATGGCCCATTCCGTCGGGCGGCGGCGCTACGAGATCGGCGTGCGGCTCGCCCTCGGCGCGACCCCGCGGCGGATCCACGCGCTGGTGCTGGGCCAGGGCCTGGCGGTCGCGGCGGTGGGGATCGCGTGCGGGATCGCAGGCGCCCTGGCCGCCACGCGCGTGCTCTCCGGCCTGCTCTTCGGCGTGGCGCCACGCGACGCCGCCACGCTGGCCGTGGCCGCGCTGCTGACCGGCGCCGCCGCCTTCCTCGCCTGCTTCGCGCCCGCGCGGCGCGCCTCGAGAGTCTCGCCGAGAGAAGCGCTCGATCTCTGAGCGCGACCGCGGCGTCAGCCCTTGATCGTCGCCATGGGCACGAGCCGCGCCACCTTCTTCGACAGGCCGGCCCGCTCCGCGGCGTCCACCACCTCGGTCACGTCCTTGTAGGCACCGGGTGCCTCCTCGGCCACGCCGCGCAGCGACGGGCTTCGGATCACGATGCCGCGCGCGGCCAGCTCGTCCACCACCTGGCGGCCGGACCACTTCTTCAGCGCGCCGTGGCGGCTCATGCTGCGCCCGGCCCCATGGCAGGAAGACCCCAGGGACGCTTCCATGCCCTGCGGCGTCCCGACCAGCACGTAGGAGAAGGTGCCCATGGAGCCGCCGATGAGGACGGGCTGGCCCGCGGCGCGCAGCGCCGCCGGCAGGCCGGGATGACCGGGTCCCCACGCCCGCGTGGCGCCCTTGCGGTGGATGTAGAGCGCCTTGCGGCGACCGCCCAGCACGTGCTCCTCGACCTTGCAGGTGTTGTGGGAGACGTCGTAGAGGAGCCGCAGCGACGCCGCGGGCAGGACGCGCGCGAACGCCTCCCGCGTCAGGTGCGTGATCACCTGGCGGTTGGCGAGAGCGACGTTGATGGCGGCGCGCATGGCGCCCAGGTACCGCTCGCCTTCGGGTGACCGCACCGGCGCGCAGGCCAGCTCGCGGTCGGGCAGCTCGATCCCGTGACGGCCGCCGGCCAGCAGCATCTCCTTCAGGAACTCGGTCCCGATCTGGTGGCCGAGCCCGCGCGAGCCGCAGTGGATGCTCACGAGCACGTCGCCCTCGGCCAGGCCGAAGGCGGCCGCGACCGGAGCGTCGAAGATCTCCGCCACCTCCTGGACTTCGAGGTAGTGGTTGCCGGAGCCGAGCGTGCCGACCTCGTCGCGCATGCGCGTCTTGGCGCGCGCGGACACCTGCTCCGGCCGCGCGCCGGCCATGCGCCCGCCCTCCTCGATGCGCTCGAGGTCGGCGCGGTCGCCCCAGCCGCGCTCCACGGCCCAGGCCGCTCCGCCCACGAGCATGCGGTCCATCTCCACCGCATCGAGCCGGATGCGCCCCGTGCTCCCGACACCCGCGGGGATCGCGTGGAAGAGCGCGTCGGCCAGCTCGCGGCGCAACGGGTCCACCTGCTCATTCCGCAGGCCGGTGGTCAGGCAGCGCACGCCGCAGGAGATGTCGAAGCCGACGCCACCGGCCGAGACGATGCCGCCCTCGTCGGGGTCGAAGGCGGCCACGCCGCCCACGGCGAAGCCATAACCCCAGTGGGCGTCGGGCATGGCCATCGACGCGGCCTGGATGCCGGGCAGCGTGGCCACGTTGACGACCTGCTCGTAGACCTTGTGGTCCATCTCCCGCACGAGCTTCTCGCTGGCGAACAGGCGGCCGGGCACGCGCATGCGCCCATGCGGCTCGATGACCCAGGCGTCGTCGCTCTCCCGCCTCAGCAGTCCCAGGTCCATGACGTTTCCTTTGCGCGGCCGGCGTTCACACGTCCACCGGGCAGGGGGCCACCCCGCGTCCCGTGGCCTCTGCCTTCGCGACCCGGATCGCGGTCGAGACGGCCACGTCCGGATTGAGAGAGATCGACCCGATGCCCTCGCGCACGAGCCACTCGGCGAAGTCCGGGTAGTCGGACGGCGCCTGGCCACAGATGCCGATCGGCTTGCCAAGCCGGTTGGCCGCTTCGATCGCCCGTGCGATCAGCCAGCGCACGGCCTCGTCCCGCTCGTCGAACAGATGCGCGACGGTCCCGGAGTCGCGGTCCAGGCCCAGCGCGAGCTGGGTCAGGTCGTTCGAGCCGATGGAGAACCCGTCGAAGATCTGCAGGAACTTCTCGGCCAGCACCGCGTTCGACGGCACCTCGCACATGGCGTAGACCTCCAGGCCGTCCCGGCCCTGCCGCAAGCCGTGGTCGGCCATGGCCGCCAGCACGCGCCGCCCCTCCTCCACCGTCCGGCAGAAGGGAATCATCACCTTCACGTTGGTCAGCCCGAGATCGCGGCGGACGCGCAGCAGGGCGGCGCATTCCAGCGCAAATCCGTCCGCGTAACGCGGGTCGTAGTACCTCGACGCGCCACGCAGGCCGAGCATCGGGTTCTCCTCGGCCGGCTCGAACTCGCTCCCGCCGAGAAGGCGGGCGTACTCGTTGGTCTTGAAGTCGCTCATGCGGACGATGACCGGCCTCGGATGGAAGGCGGCCGCGATGCGCGCCACCCCCTCGCTGAAGCGGCGCACGAAGAAGTCCCGCGCGTCCTCGGCGCCCACGCGCGCCGCGATCTGCTTGACGGCCTGCGTGTCCCGCAACCGCGGATAACGGGCCAGCGCCATGGGGTGGATCCCGATGTGGTTCGTGACGATGAACTCGGTCCGCGCCAGACCGACGCCGGCATTGGGGATGGCCGCGAGGGCGAAGGCCCGGCTCGGGTCGCCCACGATGAGCATGATCTTCGTGCGCGTGCTCGGGACCGTGGACGCGTCGATGCGCTCGACCTGGAAGGGAACCGCGCCG
>DATBIZ010000402.1:0-9713 GCA_036556645.1 Vicinamibacteria bacterium
GGCGGCACCGGCTACGTCAAGGTGGCGGAGATCAGCGGCCGCGCCGCGGACGACATCCGCGGAGAGCTCGACACGCTGCGCAAGGCGGGCGCGCGCCGGCTGGTGCTCGACATGCGCGGGGCCGGATTCGGCGCCCCCGCGGACGGCGTGAAGGTCGCGGAGCTGTTCCTGAAGGGGGGCGTGGTGAGCCGGCTCTCGGGCGTGAAGTACCCCGAGGAAGTGCTGAGCGCCGACCCGGCACGGTCCGCCTGGGACCTGCCGATGGCGGCACTGGTGGACGTGGGCACCGCCGGCCCCGGCGAGGTGGTGGCCGCCGCCCTCCTCGACAGCGGCCGCGGCGACGTCATCGGCCAGCGCACGTTCGGCCGCGCGGGGTTCCAGCGCACGGTGGCGCTGCCCGAGGGCGGGTTGATCGTCACCGTCGCGAAGTACGCCTCGCCCAAGGGGACGGCGATCCACGGCAAGGGCGTCGAGCCCAGCGTGGTCGTGGAGCTGCCCGACCAGGGAGAGGACGAGACGGACCAGGCGGCCGCGCCGGCGGGGGACCCCGTGCTGGACAAGGCGATCGAGGTCCTGCAGCAGGGCGCGCAGAAGAAGGCGGCCTGAAGCCCTCCGGTTCGCGGTGAACCGGGCCGAGATCGTCGCGCGCATGGCCCGCGATTGCGGGCTGACCAAGGCCGACGCCGACCGCGCCCTGGGCGCGTTCCTCGACAACGTCTCCCGCTCGCTGAAGAGGGGCGAGAAGGTCAAGCTCGTCGGCTTCGGCGTGTTCGACGTCTACCGCCGCAAGCCGCGCCTCGGCCGCGACCCCTACACCGGCGCCCCGATCAAGATCCCGGGCCGCCGCGTGGCCCGCTTCACCGCGGGCAAGGAGCTGAAGGCGGCGGTGAGATAGCCGCGGTTCAGTTCGTCCCCGCGGCCTTCACCTCGAACTTCGACTCGCGCGTGTAGTCCTTCTTCGTCACGTTGTCGCGCACCTTCAGCTTCGCGACGTAGGTGCCGGGCCCGTACTTCTCGAGCGGGACGGGTCCCACCGACGGCGTGGGCGAGTCGCTGTCGTACACCTGGTCCTCGGCGCGCGCGACGGGCCGGCCGTCCTTCTCGATGGTGAAGGAGGCGGTGACGGACGGCTTGCCGGTGGCCGGGTCCTTGGGCGGGTCGTAGATCACGCTCAGCAGCGTGATGGTGCCGGACTGCGGGAACACGTTCCCGTACACCGGCACCAGGCGGGTGGTGCCCAGGGTGAAGTCCGCGAACGCGTCGCGGGGGTCGGCGCTCTGCCCCTCCTGGATGTCCACCAGCGCGAGCAGCGGGGCGAGGTTCAGCTCCTCGCCGGCCGAGAACTCCGGCACCTCGAGCGGGAACGACGCCACGGATCCCTTCTTGGTCGCGGGATCGTGCATGGCGACGTTGATCGTGTATTTCCCCGGCCGCAGGGCCAGCCCGTACGACGCGACCAGCGAGCCGTCGTCGCGCGCGAGCGCGTTCGCTTCCCGCTCGCGCACGCCCGCCACCTTGCCGGCCTCGTCCACGGCCTGCACCGCGACGTCCACCTTGGCGACCTTCTTGCCTCCAGCGTCCTGGGCCGCGATGGTGCCCGCGGGCGCGTGCACCAGGCCGGCCAGGTACGTGCCGCCGGTCGTGCGCAGGAACATGTTCGCCTCGGCCGCGACCGGGAAGTCCTGCCGCGGGGCCTTGAGCAGCGCGACCGCGGGCGTGGGCTTCGGGAGCTGGTCGGCCAGCTTCACGATCTTGCCGTCCGCGCCCTTGCGGTAGTTGAGGTCCGGCTTCACGATCCGGCCCTCGGAGATCCGGTTGAGCTGCTCACCCAGCCTTGCGCCCTGCGGGAGCTGGCAGTTCTCGTCGAACTCGATCTGCACCTGCCCGCCCTGGAACTTCATGGACGGACGGTCGCGGAAGGTCCAGATCTCGGGCCCGCGCCCGGCCGGCGCGGCGCCGCCGTCGGCCGCCTTCACCTCGTCCGGCGGCCCCAGCAGGATGTAGATGCGGCCGCAGTCGGAGTTCGCGCCGGCGCGGCCGACGCCGGTGAACTTCTTGTCGGCCTCGGCGAACGTCTTCTCGTATTCGGCCTGGGCCTCGTTCTCGGGCGTCTCCAGGTCCGGGTCGCGCCGCGCCCAGAAGATCTTCTTGAACTCCTCGCGGTCGCCCTTGTCCTTGAGATCGCGGAAGGCCTTCTCCTCGTCCGGGAGCATGAGCGGACGGTGATGTTCCAGCCAGGCGCGGTCCTGCTTGTCGAGCTTCTGCGCGAGCGCGGCGAGCGGGGTGGCGGCCACGATCAGGGCGGCGCCGACGAGGGTTCGGCGGGTGAAGGACATCGTCTCGCTCCTTGGTCGGAAGTCTGCAGTCTACAAGCTGCCGGCGGCCGCCGACAACTGCCGCGGCGCGGCGCGCCCGCCACTCAGGACGCGGGCGTGGGCGAGGCGGGGGGGCGCGGGCGGATGACGACGAGCCGCGCGGTGTGCGCTCCGGCCGCGTCGTCGGTGCACGAGACCGCGACCCGGTCGCCGGCCTTGAGGTCCTCGAAGCGGGCGGTGCGGCCTCCCGAGGTCACGCGCGTCTTCACGTCGGTGAGGATCTGCATCTCCACCGGGGGCGTGTCGCCGGTCTTCACCTGCACCGCGCGCCGGCGCGCGTCCACGCGGAGGACGTCCGCGACCAGCAGGTGCGTCCTGGGCCGCGCCGGGGCGGCGTCTGCGGACGGGGCGGGCGTGGGGGGCGGCGCGAGCGCGACGAGAAGGGCGGCGGCCGCCGGAAAAAGCACCGCGGCAGTGTAGCACCCTGGCCCGCGGGCGCACGCGTTGTGTTAACGTCCCGCGGTCATGCGTCCGCGCACGCTCGCTCCGCTGATCGCCTCCGCCCTCCTGATCCCGTCCCTGGCCGACCACGCGCTCGCCGCGCGGCGGCCCGGCGCCCGCCGCGCGCCCCGGCGCGCACACGCCCGCCGGCCGCCGGCGCCGCCGGCGCTGGTGGTGCCGGCCGGCGCCGACAGCCACGACCTCGAGGTGGCCGAGGCCGCGCGTCTCGGTCTCGGTCGCGTGTCGGGGTCGGTCGTGGCCATGGACCCGTACACGGGCCGCGTGATGGCGGTCGTGAACCCCGGTCTGGCGGTGGGCAGCGCCTACCAGCCCTGCTCGGTCTTCAAGCTGGTGGTGGCGGTCGCAGGCCTGAGCGAACGCCTGGTCACGCCCGAGACCACCTTCGACTGCGACGGCGGCTGCTGGCTGTGGCCGGGACACGGGCGGATCAACCTGCGCCGTGCGCTCGCGGTCTCGTGCAACCCGTACTTCGAGCGCGTGGGCGAGCAGCTCGGCTACCAGACGGTCCAGCGCTATGCCGGGCTGCTCGGCCTGGGCACGCCGTCCGGGATCAACCTGGCGCGCGAGAGCGCCGGCCGCGTGCCCGCGTTCGTCAGCCCGAGCCGGGTCGGCCACGTCTCGAGCCACGCCGCCGGCGTCACGACGTCGGCGGTCCAGCTCGCGGTGCTGCTCTCCGCCACCATCAACGGGGGCGCCGTGCTCGAACCGCAGGTGGCGCCGCCGCAGGGGTTCGTGAAGCACGAGCGCTGGCGGCTGCCGGAGACGACGATCCTGGGGCAGCTCGCCGAAGGGTTGCTCGGCGCGGTGAACGAAGGCAGCGCGGCCAGCGCGTTCGACCCGGACGTGGTGGTGGCCGGCAAGACCGGCACGTGCGCCGGCGTGGGCTGGTTCGCCTCCTACGCGCCCGCGGATCGGCCGGAGATCGTGCTGGTGGTGTTCGTGCGGCCGGGCAGCGGCCACCTCGCCTCGGACGTGGCCGGCCGGATCTACCAGAACCTGTACAAGCGCCCGCTCGGGCTGGGAACGACCGCGGGCGGCCGCTGAGCGCGCCGTGGTCCGCCCCGAAAAGAAGAACGGGGCGGCCGTGAGGCTGCCCCGTTCTGGATACGTCGGCGGCGGACGCTAGCTGCGGTCCAGGTCGAAGCTGACCTCCACCTCGCGGCCGGGCTGCACGTCCACTTCGCGCTCGTCGGTGCGGTAGCCGGGCCGCACGACCTCGATGCGGTGGCGCCCGGCCGGCAGGCGCAGCGAGCGGATGCGGCCGGTGCCGCGGAACGCCCCGTCCACGTAGATCGAGGCGTCGGTCGGCCGGACGGACAGCCTTACCGTGCCGGTTTCCCCGCGCACGTTGCCGGGGCCGAGGTCGTCGTCGTCGTAGCGGTCGTCGAACTCGTCGGCGTCCGCGTAACGGTCGTCGCGCTCGCGCCCGGCGTCCGCCACGTCCTCGGGCCGCCCCACCACCTCCTCGCTCACGTCGGTCGGCGATCCCGCGACCATGCGGTGGTGGATCTTGATCGTGTGGTCGTACGGCACGTACAGCTTGAAGTTCTGCGTGCGGTAGCCGTCGAGCCGCAGCGAGATGTCGTGGCGGCCCGGCGCGAGGTGCAGCCGCTGGAAGATACCGTCGAAGTCGTCCGCCACCCCCGCGTAGTAGCCGTCCACGTAGACCCGCGCGTCGTTGGGCTCGACCAGCACGCGCACCGCGCCGGCGCGGTAGCCGCGGGACCCGTAGTAATACGGCGAGTAGCCGTAGAAGCCGCTGTAGTAGTAGGGCGAGTAGTAGCCCAGCCCCCAGCCGCCGTAGTACGGCGAGCCGTAGTACCCGTACCCGTAGTAGCGCGAGCCGTAGTACGGCGACCCGAAGTAGTAGGAGGACCCGCGGCCCCGGAGGTGCCCGCTGCCGGTTCCCGCGCGAGGATGTCGCCGCTGCGCCAGCGTCGGCTCGTGACGCGACGAGCCGCCTCCGCCCGAGATGCTCGAGCCGCCCGAGGACCCGCCGTCGCGGGACGAGCTCGCGCCGGCGTGGTGATCACGCCCGGCCGACGAGCCGCCGGACGAGCCGCCGCCGCGGGGTACGGCCCGGTCGTCCTGCGCCAGCGCCACCTGCGCGGTCAGCGCCAGGGCCACCGCCAGAGCCGCCTGCCGTCCAGTCATCGCATCCTCCTTGGGCCAGTCGTCGCGCCCCGGCCGGGTGCAAGGCACGTGCCGCGCGGGACGCCTCCAGTGTCGCGCGCCAAGCCCCTTGGACGCAATCACCTGCATGAACGTGACACCGTCCGGCGCTGTCGCGGGAAAAGGACAGCGGCCCGGCGTCTTGCCGCGCGTCGAGGACACGCCGGTATAATGCGCGCCTGCCGCCACGCCTGCTGGTTTCGTGCGGTGAGCCTTCGGGCGACCTGTACGCCTCCGAGCTCGTCCGCCACCTCCGCCCGTCGCTTCCGGCCCTGGACCTGTTCGGCGTGGGCGGGGACAGGCTGGCCGGCCAGGGCGCGTCCCTGTTCGCGGACGTGCGCGAGCTGGCCGTGGTCGGCCTGGTCGAGGTCGTCACGCACCTGCGGCGGCTGCGCGCGGTCCTGAACGCACTGCTCGCCGAGGCCGACCGCCGCCCGCCCGCCGCGGCGCTGCTCGTGGACTACGGCGGCTTCAACCTGCGGCTGGCCGTGGCCCTGCGCCGTCGCGGGATCCCGGTCGTCTACTACGTCTCTCCCCAGGTGTGGGCCTGGCGCCGGCGCCGGATCCACACGATCCGGGACACGGTCTCGCGGATGATCGTGATCTTCCCGTTCGAGGAGCCGCTGTACCGCGACGCGGGGGTGCCCGTGCGGTTCGTCGGGCATCCGCTCGTGGACATCGCGCGGCCCGCCGGGGATCCCCCGGCGTTCCTGCGTGCACACGGGATCGACCCGGCGCGGCCCGTGCTCGCGGTGCTGCCCGGCAGCCGTCCCCAGGAGATCGCCCACAACCTGCCGCCGCTGGTCGAGGGCCTGCGCCGCGTGGCCGCGCGGCGCGACGACGCGCAGTTCGTCCTGGCGGTCGCCCCGTCCATCGATCCCGCGCGAATCCGTGCCGCGCTGGGGGACCTTCCGGTGACGCTGATCGGCGGGGCCACGCACGCGGTGCTCGGCGCGTGCACCGCCGCGATCGTGGCCTCGGGCACGGCGACCGTGGAGGCGGCGCTGCTCGGCGCGCCCATGGTCGTGGTCTACCGGCTGTCCGCGCTCACGTACCACCTCGGCCGCCGGTTCGTGAACGTGCCGCACTACGCGATGGCGAACCTGATCGCCGGAGAGCGCCTGGTCCCCGAGCTGATCCAGGGCGGGTTCACCGGCGAGTCGGTGGCGTCCGAGGCGCTCCGGCTGCTGGAAGATCCCGGCGCGCGGGAGCGTATGAAGGACGGGCTGGCCGAGGTGCGCCGCCGCCTGGGCTCACCCGGGGCCTCGGGGCGGGCCGCCGCGGAGGTCCTCCAGGTGCTTGCCGGCGGGCCGGCCGTGGCGAAAAACCATTGACAGACGCCCGCTTTCATGCCAACGTCTCACGTCTTTTCTAGCGACGGGGGTTGCCGATGAGACGCGTGTGGGGGGCGGGGGCGTTGGCGCTCGGCGCCTTGGCGGCATGTCAGACCATCAACGAGGAGATGCCGGTGCGCTCGACGCCGGTGTCCACGAACCCCGTGCCGGTCGTCGTCGTGCCGATCCCGATCCCCGTCGCCGCCACCCCGGCGCCCGCTCCCAACAACCCCGCGCCGGCCCCGAAGACGCCCACCCCCGCGCCCGCGCCGCCGCCCAACAACAACGACGGCTTCATCCCGAACAACAACGCGCCGGTGACCAAGCTCGGCGCGAAGGTCTTCTTCCTCGAGTGCAACGGCGAGATGGTGCCGGGCAGCGAGCTGGCCACCCAGACCAACGTCGGCTGCCGCATCCACTTCGACTGCACGCCCAAGGACGGCAGCAACGCCCCCACGCGCTCGCGCGGCACGCCCTCCTGGAGCTTCAACAACATGAGCCTGATCAAGGTCGGCAAGACCGTGGACTTCACGCCGACCGTGACCGCGGTGAAGCCCGGCACGCTGGTGGCCTGGGCCGAGGTGGACGGCATCCGCTCGAACGACGTCCGCATCGCCATCCGCTGATCCATCCGCTGGCGGGCGCGGTCCGGTGCGCGCTGCCCGATCCCGCTCCGCCGCGAGCGGACGGCTCCCTGAGCCGGGCTTAGCGGCGCCTCGCCGCGGTCGCACGCGTCCCAGGACGCTCTGGTTCTACGGGTGGGAAATGGAGTCCATGCTATAATCCGTCGCCGCGCCCAGGCGACGCCGCCGCGGAGGCTCTTGATGGCCAAGAGGATCCTTGTCGTGGACGACGACGAGAACATCCTCAACCTGGAACGGACCATCCTCGAGCAGCGCGGCTTCGAGGTGACCGCCGCCCTCGGCGGCGCGCAGGCCCTCGACCTGCTCGCCCAGGGCTCCTTCGACCTCGTCCTGCTCGACGTGATGATGCCCGAGGTGGACGGCTTCACTGTCTGCCGGAAGATCAAGGAAGACGCGCGGCTCAGGGACGTCCCGGTGATCTTCCTGACCGCGAAGGGCGGCGGCGAGGCGCTGGCGGAGGGCTTCGAGTCCGGCGCGGTGATGTACATCAACAAGCCCTTCACCGCGCACAAGCTGTTGACGATCGTCAACACGATGCTGGAGTCGGGGAGAAACCTCTAGGCTTCAGCTCCGGTGCCGGAACGGAACGGTACCGGTACCGGGACAGA
The DNA here is from genome assembly GCA_036556645.1 of Vicinamibacteria bacterium. GTDB lineage: Bacteria > Acidobacteriota > Vicinamibacteria > Fen-336 > Fen-336 > DATKEG01. Next base: position 7,596 of record DATBIZ010000402.1, read on the forward strand.
ACCGGAAACGGAACGGATCCGGATCCGGTACCGCCCCGAATCCGTCCCGGTTCCGGCTCCGTCCCGATTCCGTTCCGTTCCGTTCGGTTCGGCCCCCGGAAGCGCTACCGCTCCCAGGAGTCCATCCTCTCCAGCAGCTGGTCTATGGTCAGCAGCCGCTCCCGCCCGTCGGAGTCGCGGCGGAAGATCGCCTGGTACCAGCCCTTCATGCCGACCGGCGTGTAGGTGTCGCGGCCGATGCGCAGGCGGCCTCCGGAGACCAGCTTCAGGAACACCCGCTCGTACGCGGAGCGCGTGAGCCGCCGGTCGGGGAACGGGATCGGCGCGGCCTGGGCCCGGCGTTCGGCCTTGCGACGTTCGCCGGCCGGCCGGGGCCGCGGGCGCGCGGCGTAGCCCTCCGCGGACGTCGCGCGGCGATCGCGCGGCGAGACCGGCCGCAGCCCGAGCCGCGTGGCCCTCACGGCGCTCAGGGACAGGGTCGGCGCGCCCGGCGGCGGCGGGCCGGTCACGGCACCGGCGGCCGCGCCCTCCGGCGCCGCGCCGGCCGGCTTCTTCTTCTTCGCCCGCCGCGCCCGCAGCGGCACCGCGCGCGCCACGCGGTGCACGGCGGCAGCCGCCGCGCGCCGCCGCGGCGCGGGCGCGGGGCTCTCCCGCGGCGGCGCGGCGAGGCCGAGCTGCGCGAGGTACTGCCCCCGCTCGCGATCGCGGCTCGAGCGGAACTCCGCGAAGCTGCCCGCGCTCCACACCAGCGGCCCCACGTCCCGGCCCGTCGCCTTCGCGGTGAGGGCCGGCAGCACCGCGCCCCACCGGCAGAGCCGGCCCACGTCCTCGTACGCGCCCGGCCGGTCGGCGAGCTCGAGCAGCGACGGCGCGCGTCCGCTCAGCACCGCGAACAGCAGCCGGAAGCTGAACGGGTCGGAGTAGCGGCGGATCGAGCGGCGGAAGGACCAGGCCACGAGCCGCCCCATCGTGCGCAGCGACATCGTGCGGCCGTCGCGCGTCTTCCAGACCGGGTCGTCGAGGTCGCTCGTGAACGGGCTCCGCGGGTAATGGAAGTCCTTGGTGAGCCAGCCCTGCCGCGTGGTGTGCTTGCCGGGCACCACGCCGGCCACGGTCGGGATCGGCAGGCGGTCGAGCAGCGCGAGCGCGTACGAGGGCCACGCCATCACCGCGCGCACGATGCCGACCACGAGCGACGCGGACGCGACCATCAGCGCGGGGTCGGGGGTGAAGTCCGCGGTCACCTCGATGCGGTTGCCGCGCGGGCGCACGCCCAGGCCGGTGGAGCGCCGGTTCGTGCCCACGATGGCGAGCGGGATGGGCAGGAGGTAGGCGAGCAGCCGCGCGAGCGCCTCCACGTTGCGGTCCTCCGTCTGCTCGGAGCGCGGGATCTCGAACGAGACGTTGTAGTGCGTGCTGTACGCCTTGAGCCGGACGTGGTGCCCGGTGCGCGTCTCCCACTTCGTCAGCTCGTCGCGCACGAACGTGATCTGCTCCCACAGGTTCCGCACCACGCGGCCGCTGCAGCCGGGCGCCAGCTCGATCACCGGCGTCACGACCTCGATCACGCCACGGTCGAAGTAGACGGCGCCGCCGGTGGGAATCTGGTAGGAGCTCTTCTCGCGGCTGAGCAGCGGACGGTCGATGAACGCCGCCGGCCGTCCCCAGTACTCGCGCGGGTCGATCTCCACCCCGTCGAGCACGACGTTGAACTCGGCCTCCATGCCGGTGACCGGCATGCGCAGCCGCACGCGCGAGGGCGGACGCACGCCGGGGCGCGACGCGCGAACCCCCGCGCGGGACCGGCTGCGGACGGCAGCTTTGTCCGAGAGTGGCATTTTTTACAAGGCAGCAGACCGACAGCCGGGCCCGACCGAGCCGTCAATCCCGCAGGCGTTCGCGAGATCCGGGCGCGCGCCGCGGTCTCGCTCCGATCGGCGGGGCCTGCGGCCGGATGTAAAGCAGGAATCGCGCCAGCGCCGCCGCGGACCGGCGGTGGCTACTCCTTGGAGGGGTCGAGCGTCAGCTGCGTGAAGTCGGCGGCCGCGGGCCAGCCGCGGCGGTCGCCGCTTCGCCTCTCCTCGAAGGCGAAGCGCGCCTTGGCTTGTGGCGCCTCGA
>DATBIZ010000403.1:0-4282 GCA_036556645.1 Vicinamibacteria bacterium
CGACATCCCCGGCCGGAACCTGATCCCGATGATCCAGGCGGACTGGCCGGTGCTGGCCGAGCGCGAGGTCCGCCACGTCGGCGAGGCGGTGGCCCTGGTGGCCGCGGAGAATGCGCGCGCGGCCGCCCAGGCGCTGGCGGAGGGCGAGGTGATCGCGGAGTGGAGGGTGCGCAAGGGCGACGCGGGGGCGGCGCTCGGCGCCCCCGGGCTCGTGGTCGTCGAGGGGACCTGGCGCACGCCCTACCAGGAGCACGCCTACATCGAGCCGAACGGGATGATCGCGGCGCCCGACGGGATGGGCGGCGTGGTGGTCTGGGGCTCGATGCAGTGCCCGTTCTACGTGCAGAAGGCGGTGGCCTCCGCGCTCGGCTGCGAGTTGAGCCAGGCCCGCATCGTCCAGGCCGTCACCGGCGGCGGGTTCGGGGGCAAGGAGGACGCGCCCTCCGCGCCGGGCGCCCACGCCGCGCTGCTCGCGCGCGCGACCGGGCGGCCGGTGCGCCTGATCTTCACGCGCGAAGAGGACATGGCCGTGATGTCGAAGCGACATCCCGGCCGCGTCCGCCTGCGCCTCGGCGCGCGCCCCGACGGCACGCTCGAAGCGGCCGAGGTGGACTACCTGCTCGACGGCGGCGCCTACGCGACCCTCTCGCCGGTGGTGCTCTTCCGCGGCGCGGTGCACGCGTGCGGTCCCTACCGCCTGCCGCACGCCGCGGTCACCGCGCGCGTCGCGCGCACGCACACCGTGCCCTGCGGCGCGTTCCGCGGGTTCGGCGAGCCGCAGGCCGTGTTCGCGTTCGAGAGCGCGATGGACGAGCTGGCGGAGCGTCTCGCCCTCGACCCGCTCGAGCTGCGCCGCCGGAACGCGCTGCGCGAGGGCGACCAGACCATCACCGGCCACCGCCTGACCTCGAGCGTCGGCTTCGGCGAGGTGCTCGACCGCGTGGCCGCGTCGGCGGACTGGGCGCGCACGCGCGAGCGCTACGCGCACGACCAGGGCCCGCGGCGCCGCGGCATCGGCCTCGCCGCCTGCTACTACGGCGTGGGCCTGGGTGCGATGGGCAAGCACCTGAACCCGGCCGCGGCCAGCGTGGTGGTCGCGGCGGACGGGAGCGTGACCGTGGCCGTCGGCACCACCGAGATCGGCCAGGGGATGGTCACCGTGCTCTCGCAGATCGCGGCGGAGGCGCTGGGCTGCCCCATGGAGCTGGTGCGCGTGATCGAGGCGGACACCTCGCGCGTGCCGGACAGCGGCCCCACCGTGGCCAGCCGCACCACCGTGATGAGCGGGAACGCGATCCGCGACGCCGCGGCGAAGATCCGCGCGGCGATGGAGCCGGTGATCGCGGACGGCGGCCTGGGCTGGCGCGAGGCGGTCGCGCTCTGCGTGCGGAGCCAGGTGGGCCTGGCCGCCCAGGGCTGGTCGGTGCCGCCGCCGACCACCTTCGACTTCGAGACCGGGCAGGGCGACGCGTACATCTGCTACTCGTTCTCGGCGAACGCGGTGGAGGTCGAGGTGGACACCGAGACCGGCGAGACGCGCGTGCTGCGCGTGCACTCCGGCCACGACGTCGGCCGCGTGATCAACCCGACCACCGGCGAGGGGCAGGTCGAGGGGGGTGTGCTGCAGGGGCTGGGCTACGCGCTGGTCGAGGAGCACGCGCTCGACCGCGGCCGCATCGTCAACGACCAGTTCTCCACCTACATCATCCCCACGCCGCCCGACGCGCCCGAGATCCGGTCCATCCTGGTCGAGCACCCGTTCGATTGGGGACCCTACGGGGCGAAGGGCCTCGGGGAGACGCCGATCATCGCGGTGGCGCCCGCGGTGACCAGCGCGATCCACCACGCGACCGGCCTCCGGCTGCGCGAGATCCCGGCCACGCCGGAGCGCGTGTTCGCGGCGCTGCGCGCCCGCCGCGCGGAGGGCGCGCGTGGCTGAGACGGTGGAGGTCGCGTTCACGCTCAACCGCCGCCCGGTGAGCCTGCGCGTGCCCAGCGACCGCCGCCTGCTGGACGTGCTGCGCGAGGACCTGCGGCTGACCGGGGCGAAGGAGGGCTGCGGCAAGGGCGAGTGCGGCGCCTGCACCGTGCTGCTCGACGGCCAGCCGGTGGACTCCTGCCTGGTGATGGCCTGCCAGGCCGACGGCGCGGCGCTCGAGACCATCGAGGGGCTCGGCGAGGGCGGCCGGCTCGATCCGGTCCAGGACGCGTTCGTGGAGGAGGGCGGCGTGCAGTGCGGCATCTGCATCCCGGGGATGGTGCTGGCCGCCCGCGCGCTGCTCGACCGCGACCCGCGCCCGGACGAGGACGCGATCCGCGAGGGCCTCGCCGGGAACCTGTGCCGCTGCACCGGCTACGTGAAGATCTTCGCCGCGGTGACGCGGGCGGCGCAGGCGGGCGCGCGCCGCCCGGCGGCGCCCGGCTCGCCCGGCGCCTCGCCGGCGTCGCACCGCCCGCGCTCGCTGGAGGCGGCGCTGGAGCTGCTCGCCATGCACGGCGGGGAACGCCGGCCCCTCGCGGGCGGCACCGACGTGCTCGTGCGCGCGAGGGACGGCCTGGTGGACCGCGCGGCGCTGCTCGACCTCACCGCGGTGCCGGAGCTGAAGGGGATCGAGGAGCGCGGCGACCATCTCTGGATCGGCGCCGCGGCCACCCACACGGAGATCCTGCGCTCGGCGGCGGTGGCGCGGCACGCGCCCGCGCTGCCCCAGGCCTGCGCGGTGATCGGGGGGCCGCAGATCCGGAACCGCGGCACGCTGGGCGGCAACCTCGCCAACGCCTCGCCCGCCGCCGACACGGTGCCCGCGCTGTTCGTGGCCGACGCGGTCGTCGAGCTGGTCTCCCTCTCGGACCGCCGCGAGGTCGAGATCGCGCGGTTCTTCACCGGCCCGCGCCAGACCGTGCTCGCGCCCGACGAGCTGATCCTGGGCGTGCGCGTGCCGCGGCGGCCCCACGTGCGCGGCGCCTTCCTCCGCCTCGGGCAGAGGCGCGCGCAGGCGATCTCGAAGGTCTCGGTGGCGGTGGCGATGACGTTCCGCGACGGGAAGCCGGACTGGGCGCGGGTGGCTCTGGGCGCGGTGGCGCCGACGGTGATCCGCGCCCCGCGCGCCGAGGCCGCGCTGCTCTCCGGCGGCTGGGAGGGCCTGCGCCTCGCGCGCGACGCGGTGCGCGCCGAGGCGCGCCCCATCGACGACCTGCGCTCCACGCGCGAGTACCGGCGCGAGATGGCCGGCGTGCTGCTGGAGCGGGCGGTGCGCCGGCTGGCGGAGGCGTGACCGCACCGCCGGCGATCGAGGAGGCGCTGGCGGGCGCGCGCGCGCTGCTCGCCGACTGCCGCGCCGCGGGCGAAGCGCTCTGGCCGCGGCTGCCCGGGGGGAAGACGGGCGCCCTGCGGCGCTACCGCGCGCTGCTCGAAGCCTACCGCGCGTCGGGCGCCTCGCCCGTGTTCGGGGAGCTCGAGAAGGTGGTGCGCGAGATCGAGCGGCTCGCCTCCGAGAGCTGCACCTGCTTCGAGCCCGAGAGCTTCCGCGACGGCTTCGAGCGCACGGTGCTCGGGCACGACCGCCGCGGCGCCGACGCGCTGGCCGAAGTCGCCCTGGACCGCTGCCGGCGCTGCTCGCGGGTGTGGCTCCATTACTTCGTGGACGACCCCGAGGTGCCGGAGTCGAGCCGCTGGTACCGCGCGCCCGTGACCGAGGCGATGGCGCAGGGGCTCGTGCCGCAGCGCGCGGCCGCGCTGCTGGAGAGCCTGCCCTGGCGGCTGCAGGGCGGCGCGTTCCACGGCCGCCGCGGCCGCCGCGTCACGGGGCCGGCGGCGCTCGACTAGAATCGCGGCTCCCATGCGCCGCCTGCCTGTCGTTGCCTCCTGCGCGCTCGCCGCCGGCGCGGCGCTCGCCGCCGGCCGGCTGCCGCTCGACGTCCAGGGCCACCGCGGCGCACGCGGCCTCGCCCCCGAGAACACGCTGGCCGCGTTCGCGAAGGCGCTCTCGCTCGGCGTCACCACCCTCGAGCTGGACACCGGCGTCACCGCCGACGGGGTGGTCGTGGTCACGCACGATGCCGCGCTGAACCCGGACATCACCCGCGACGCGCGCGGCCGCTTCCTCGACGCGCCCGGGCCCCCGGTCGTGCAGCTCACCTCCGAGCAGCTCCGCGCCTACGACGTGGGGCGGATCCGCCCCGGCAGCGCCTACGCGGCGCGGTTCCCCGACCAGGCGCCGGTCGAGGACCAGCACATCCCGAAGCTCTCCGACGTGTTCGCGCTGGCGGACCGGGCCGCCAA
>DATBIZ010000404.1:0-31777 GCA_036556645.1 Vicinamibacteria bacterium
CTTTCGTCTGTTCGTCGAGCTTTCGGATGGTGATGCTCGCCATGTGGGCGGTCGCGCTGGCGCGGATCCCGGACGGTTTCTCGGCGACCGACGCCGGACCCCTCATGTGCGCCGGAATCACGACGTTCAACTCCCTGCGCCATGCCGGTGCGCGATCGGGGGACCTGGTTGCCGTGCTCGGCATCGGAGGCCTCCGATGAACGAGGTCTTCCCGCTCGAACGAGTGGCCGAAGCCTACGACCGGATGATGAGCGGCAAGGCGCGCTTCCGCGTGGTGCTGACGACCGGAAACTGAGTCTGGCGGATATTCGCTGTTGTCTACACCGTCGCGGTGCAGGGTCCGAAGGCAATTCTTTGTCGTGTCACACCGAGCTGCCTCGGCCGCCTTGCGTTGTTCCTAAGTAGTTGCTGGAGTTGGTGGAGCTGACGGGGATCGAACCCGTGACCTCGTGAATGCCATTCACGCGCGCTCCCAGCTGCGCTACAGCCCCACAGGCAGGAACAACGATCGTACCAAGCGGCGCCGCGGCCGGTCAATAGACACGAGCGCGCCGGGCGGCGCCGGTGATAGCCTGAACGCAGCAAGCAAAGGAGCCAACCGGTGGAGATGAGGACTCTGGGCCAGAGCGGGCCGCGCGTGTCCGCGCTGGGCCTCGGCTGCATGGGCATGTCCGAGTTCTACGGCCCGCTCGACGAGGGCGAGTCGATCGCCACGATCCACGCCGCGCTCGACGCGGGCGTGAACTTCCTGGACACCGCCGACGCCTACGGCCCCTTCACGAACGAGGAGCTGGTCGGCCGCGCGGTCAAGGGCCGGCGCCACCAGGCCGTGATCGCGACCAAGTTCGCGATCGTGCGCAGCCCGGACGGCACCCGCGCCATCAGCGGAAGGCCGGAGTATGTCCGTTCCGCCTGCGACGCGAGCCTCAGGCGGCTGCAGGTGGACACCATCGACCTCTACTACCAGCACCGGGTGGACCCGAACACCCCGATCGAGGACACGGTGGGCGCGATGGCCGAGCTGGTCCGCGCCGGCAAGGTCCGCCACCTCGGCCTGAGCGAGGCCGGGCCGGAGACGCTGCGCCGGGCGGTGAAGGTCCATCCGATCGCCGCGCTGCAGAGCGAGTACTCTCTCTGGAGCCGCGACATCGAGGACACGCAGCTCCCGGCCGCGCGCGAGCTGGGGATCGGGCTCGTGGCCTACAGCCCGCTCGGCCGGGGGTTCCTCACCGGGCAGATCAAGCGGTTCGAGGACCTGGCCGAGGACGACTGGCGGCGGGGCTCGCCGCGCTTCCAGGGCGAGAACTTCGCGAAGAACCTGGAGCTGCTGGCCCGCATCGAGACCATGGCGGAGCAGAAGCGCTGCACGCCTTCGCAGCTCGCGCTGGCCTGGGTGCTCAGCCGCGGGAAGGACGTCGTGCCGATCTTCGGCACCAAGCGCCGCACGTACCTGCTCGAGAACCTGAAGGCGCTCGAGATCACGCTGACGGCCGACGACCTGCGCCGCATCGAGGAGCTGGCGCCCAAGGGCGCGGTGGCGGGGGACCGCTATCCGGCGCCGATGATGGGCTACATCGGCCGCTGAGAGTTCAAGGCGCGGCGTCGAGGCGCGCGACCGTGCGCGTCAGCGCGCGCTCGAGGGTCTCCACCGCCTCCTCGCTCGAGCTGACCACGCCGACGAGCGTGCCGCCCACGCGGCGCAGGCGGACGGTCTGGCCGAGCGCCTCGGCGTCGTACCCACCCTCCATGCGCACCGAGCCCGGCAGCACGAACAGCGAGATGTTCACGTCGTCCCCGGAGTAGTAGAGGTGGGCGACGCGCCGGTCGATCAGCGCGCAGTACCGCGCGCCGATCAGGACGGCGGAGCCGACCGTCTCCGGCACGACGGGGACGGCGAGGCCGTCCTTCTCGAACCAGGCCGCCACCTGGCTCGGATCGCTGCTCCACATCCGCGCCGGCAGCTTCGAGCGGCCGAAGCAGCTCGCGTGGTCGCGCGCCAGCTCCCAGGACACGAACGGCGGCGCCGCGCGCAGCCAGAAGACCACGAGGGCCAGCGCGGCCGCCGCGGGCAGGAGGACCGCGGCGGCGAAGCGCAGCGGCGACGTCGAGCGCATCTGGCGCCGCAGCGCGCGGCGCAGCCCGGGGGGGACGTCGAGTGGGGCCAACGCGCGCAGGCGGCCGCGCAGCGCGGTCTCGAACCCGGCCTGCTCGCGGCAGGGCTCGCACTCGCGCAGGTGCGCCTGAAGCGCCGCGCGGTCCTCCTCGGGCAGCGCGTCGTCCACGTACCCGGTGACGCGCTCGGGGTCGCAGCTCACGGCTTCCTCCCGCCCAGCGCCTGCCGCAGCAGGGCGCGGCCGCGGTGGATTCGCGACATCACCGTGCCCATCGGCACGTCCAGGATCCGCGCGATCTCCTGGTAGCTGAAGTCCTCCACGTCGCGCAGCACCACCGCGTTACGGAACACGTCGGGAAGCGACTCGAGCGCCCGCGCGAGGTCCTCGCCGCCCTGGGCCAGGGCGTCCTGCGGCGGGGGCACGGCCGGGCCCTCGTCCGCCAGCTCGACCGTGCGCGGCGAGCGCCGCGAGCGGCGGAACGCGTCGGTCCTGACCCGATGGAGGATCGTGTAGAGCCAGGCGCGGATGTTGCTGCCGGGCGTGAACCCGTCGAAGGCCCGGTAGGCGCGCAGGAAGGTCTCCTGTACCAGGTCCTCGGCGTCGTGGGCGTTGCGGGTCATGCGGAAGGCGGTGCCATAGAGCGACCTCAGATGGGGCAGGGCCTCCGCTTCGAACCTCTCCTCGCGTGTCACGGCTCATGGCCCGGCACCCGCCTCCACGGTGGGAAACGCGCCCGGGCGTCCTCCTATTCCTCGATCTATCGCCAGTTTCCGGGTGTGCGGGAGATTCTGACACGCCCGCGGCGGGCCCGGGGCCGGCCGGACGCGCGCGGCCCAGGTTCTTTTATGGTTCGTTGACGCCCCCTGCCCGGTGGGCGAGAATCGATTGAGAAGCAACGACGTTCCGCAGGGTGTCCCGCGCCGAGCTGCCGATGAAGTACCTCACGACCCTCGAAGTGGCCCACGAGCTGAAGGTGAGCAAGCAGACCTTGCTCAACTGGCTCTACGCGGGGAAGATTCCGGAACCGCCCCGCAACCGCAAGGGGTACCGCCTGTGGAGCCCCTCCCGGGTGAGCCTGGTGAAGAAGCTGATCGGCGAGGGACGCCTGCACAAGAGGACCATCGTGCACAGGGACCCTTCGAACCGGCCGGAGGTCGTGAGCGAGTTCGCGCGCGAGGTCCACCAGTTCCTCCGCGACGGGAAGGTGGACGTGGAGGTCTTCCTCCGCGAGCTGGGCCGGCTCAACCCGGCGGTGGCGGAGCAGTTCCGCTTCCGCAAGAACGCCGCCGGCGGACGCAGCTCGAAGACCGCTTGAGGCGCGCCCTCCTGCACTTCGCGGGGCCCCGGGACGCGGTCGTGCGGCGCGCGGCCGCGCCATGATCGTGACCGAGCCACGTCGGGAGCGGCGGCGGGACACGGCCGCCCACATGCGCGCGGTGCTCGACGGCGCGCTCGAGGCGGTCATCGGCATGGACGCCACCGGGCGCGTCACCTTCTGGAACCCGAGCGCGACGCAGATGTTCGGCTGGACCCGGGAGGAGGCCCTCGGCCAGCGCCTCTCGGACCTGATCATCCCGGAGCCGCTGCGCGACGCGCACCAGCGAGGCCTGGAGCGGTACGTGCACACCGGCGACGCCACGCTGCTCAACCGGCGGCTCGAGGTCACCGGCCTGCGCCGGGACGGCACCGAGTTCCCGCTCGAGCTGGCGGTCACCCCGCTGCGCGAAGGCGAGTTCATCACCTTCCACGCCTTCATCCGCGACATCACCGAGCAGAAGCGCGCGGAGGCGGAGCGCGAAGGGCTGCTGGCCGACGCCGAGCACGCCCGCGACCAGGCGGAGGCGGCCAGCCGGGCCAAGGACCAGTTCCTGGCCACGCTCTCGCACGAGCTGCGCACGCCGCTCACCTCGATCGTCGGCTGGGTCTACCTGCTGCGCTCGGGCCAGATCGACCCCGGCACCATCAAGCGGGGCCTGGAGACGATCGAGCGCAACGCGATGCTGCAGGCGCAGCTCGTCTCGGACATCCTCGACATGTCGCGGATCATGGCCGCGCGGTTCCGCCTGGTGGTGCGGCCGGTGGAGGTGGCTCCCCTGATCGCGGCCGCCGTCGACAGCCTGATGCCGGCGGCGCGCGCCAAGAACCTGCGCGTGCTGCCCGTGCTCGACCCCTCGGCCGGCCCGGTGCTGGGCGATCCCGACCGGCTGCAGCAGGTGTTCTGGAACCTGCTCTCGAACGCGATCAAGTTCACCGCCGAAGGCGGGCGGGTGCAGGTGCGGCTCGGCGTGGTGGACGGCAGCGTGGAGGTGGTGGTCGAGGACGACGGCGTCGGCATCCCGTCGGATTTCCTGCCGCACGTGTTCGAGCTGTTCCGGCAGCGCGACTCGTCGAACACGCGCGCGCACGGCGGGCTCGGCCTCGGGCTCTCGGTCGTGCGCCACCTGGTGGAGCTGCACGGAGGCACGGTGCGGGCGGAGAGCGCGGGCGAAGGCCGCGGAGCCTCGTTCACCGTGCGGCTTCCCGTGCTGAAGGACGCCGACCTGGCCCTGCGGCCGCCGGCCGACGCGGCGGCGGAGCGGCCGCCCGTGCGCGACGTGCCCGACGCGCCCACCCTCGACGGCGTCGCCGTCCTCGTGGTGGACCCCGATCCGAGCGTGCGCGAGGTGGTGGGCGAGATCCTGCGGCGCAGCGGCGCGCGCGTGGAGGCCGCCGGCTCCGCCCGCGAGGGCTTCGAGGCCCTGCTGCGCGTCCGGCCCGACGTGGTGCTCACCGAGCTCGACCTCCCGGACGACAGCGGCCACGCGCTCTTGCGACGGCTGCGCTCGCTGCCCGAAGACGCCGGCGGCCGCACGCCGGCGGCCGCGGTCACCACGCGCACGCGCGTCGAGGACCGCGTGGAGACGCTGCTGGCCGGGTTCCAGGTCCACCTGGGCAAGCCGGTGCACCCGCTCGAGCTGCTCGCGGTGGTGGCGAACCTGGCCGGGCGCGTCCCCGCCGTCTAGCCCGGCTCGCCCTACTCCCAGGGGATGTCCGGCATGAACAGCCGCGCCACCGGCCGGCCCTCGACCAGGTGCGACTGCACGATCTCGGGGAGGTCGTCGAGCGTCACCCGCGCGTACCAGACGTTGCCGGGATGCACGGCCACGGTGACGCCCTGGCTGCAGTGCTTGAGGCAGTTGCTGCGGTTCACGATCACCCGGCCGCCGAGCCCCCGCTCCTTGACCATCGCCTTGAGCCGGTCGAACACGGCTTCCGAGCCCTTGCCCGAGCAGCAGCCCTTCGGGTTGCCGGGCGGACGCTCGTTGAGGCAGACGAGGACGTGGTGCTCGGGAACGGGCATGCGGCCATTGTAGTCGCCGCTGCGGCCCCGGTTTGGACCCGCCGCGCGGGCCCTGCGATAATGGCCGCCTCGCCCACGGCGAAGGAGGGTTCAACCGCATGAGGCATCACGTTCGTGCCACCGTCCTGCTGATCTCCGCGGCCGCTCCCGCCGTCTTCGCCGAGGACATGACCATCGTGTCCAGCGTCACCGTCGGCAAGGGCGCTCCCGCCGTCGCCACGCAGTACATCTCGGAGGGGCGCATCCGCACCTCGAACACGGAGACCGACACCATCTTCGAGGCGGCCACCGGCCGCGTGGTGGTGATCAACCACAGGAAGAAGGAGTACTTCGAGTTCACCCGCGAGCAGATGGCGGCGGCCATGAAGCAGCTCGAGGCGCAGATGCAGCAGGCCGGCCCCCTGATGGAGAAGATGATGGGCGGCGCCATGGGCGAGGTGACCGTGCGCAAGACCGGCACGTCGCGCAAGCTCGCCGGCTACGCCTGCGACGAGTATTCGGTGTCCATGGGCGAGAACCTCCGCTACGACATCTGCGCCGCGCCCGCGCTGCAGCCGCCGGCGCCGTACTACGACGCGCTGAAGAGCCCGTTCGCGGCGATGGGCCCCATCGCCCGCCGGTTCGAGAAGACGTTCGAGGAGATGAAGAAGATCAAGGGCTTCCCGCTGGCCATGAACTCCAGCGTCAAGGTGATGATGGTGACCAGCGAGATGAAGTCCGAGGCCACCGAGGTCAAGAAGGGACCGATCCCGGACTCCGCGTTCGCGATCCCGGCCGGCTACAAGAAGAAGGACTCGCCGTTTAACAAGAAGTAGCGCCGAGCAGCCGCCGTTGGACGGGCTGGTCAGCACCGGATGGCTCGCCGCGAACCTGCATCGGCCGGACCTGCGCGTGGCCGACGTCCGCTGGTACCTCGATCCGTCCCGCCGCGGACGTGACGCGTACGCGGCAGGCCACGTCCCCGGCGCGGTGTTCCTCGACGTGGACGTCGACCTGTCCGCTCCCGGCGGCGGCCGCGGCCGGCCCGACGGACGGCACCCGTGGCCGGCGGCCGACCAGGTGGCGCGCGTGATGGGCGCGGCCGGCATCGGGCGCGGCACGACCGTGGTCGCCTACGACGACCAGGCCGGCGCGACCGCGGCGCGGCTGTGGTACCTGCTGCGCGCGTACGGCCACGACGAGGTCGCGGTGCTGGACGGCGGCCTGGCCAAGTGGATGGCCGAGGGCCGGCCGATCGAGACCGCGGAGCCGGCCTTCGCGCCGGCCGTCTTCGTGCCCCGCGTGCGCCCCGGCTGGGTGGTCACCAAGGAAGAGGTGGCGGGCCGGCCGCGTGAGGCCGTCCTCCTCGACGCGCGCGCCGGCGAGCGCTATCGCGGCGAGACCGAGCCGGTGGATCCGCGGGCGGGCCACATCCCGGGCGCGCTCAGCGCGCCGTTCGCCGGCAACCTCGGGCCGGGCGCCGTCCCGGTCTTCCGCCCCGCGGCCGAGCTGCGCGAGCGCTACGCCGCCCTCGGCGCGGCCGGCACGGAGCCGATCGTCTATTGCGGCTCGGGCGTGACCGCCTGCCACGACCTGCTCGCGCTGCACGTCGCCGGGCTGCGCGGCCGCCTCTACCCCGGCTCCTGGAGCGAGTGGAGCGCGGACCCGGCGCGGCCGGTCGCGACCGGGCCCGAGCCCTGAGCGGGCGGCGAGTCCGCGCGAGCCGGTCCGGCGTCTCAATCGAAGGCGCGCGCGGCGGTGGGCGGCGCTGCGCGCCGGGGAGGTCGATATGAGACGAGCGGCATGGGTCGCGTGGGCGCTGCTGGCGGCGGCGGGCGCGGCCGCGCGGGCGGCGCCGCCCCCCGCGGTCCCGGACACGCCCGCCGGCCGGGTGTTCTCCGCCTGGCTGGCCGCGTTCAATTCCGCGGACCGCGAGACGATCCAGGCCTTCGACCGCCGGCACCGGTCCGAGCCCCGCGACGTCGAGCAGACGCTCGGGTTCCGCCGGATGACGGGCGGGTTCACCCTGGTGCGCGTCGAGAAGAGCGAGCCGACCGCGCTGAGCGCGCTGCTGCAGGAGAACGACTCCGACACGGTGGCGCGGCTCGAGATGTCGGTCACCGCGGACGACCCGCCGCGGATCGTCCGCGCGGAGCTCCTCGCGGTGCCGCGGCCGGCCGACCTGCAGCTCCCGCGCCTGGGCGAGGCGGAAGCGCTGGCCGCGCTGGCCGCGCGTGCCGACGCGCTGGCGGCGGCCGACCAGTTCGCGGGGGCGGTGCTGGTCGCGCGCCACGGCAAGCCCCTGCTCCAGCGCGCCTGGGGGCTGGCGGACCGCGAGAGCCAGGCGCCGGCCAACCTCGAGACGCAGTTCCGCCTGGGGTCCATGAACAAGATGTTCACGGCGGTGGCCACCCTGCAGCTCGTGGACGCGGGCAAGCTGGCGCTGGACGACCCGATCGGCAAGCACCTGACGGACTACCCGAGCCCCGACGTGGCCGCGAAGGTCACCGTCCGCCACCTGCTCACGCACACCGGCGGCACCGGCGACATCTTCGGACCGGAGTTCGAGAAGAACCGGTTGTCCCTGCGCACGCACGCCGACTACGTGAAGCTCTACGGCGCGCGCCCGCTCACCCACGAGCCGGGCGCCGCGCAGCGCTACTCGAACTACGGGTTCGTGCTGCTGGGCGCGCTGATCGAGAAGGTGACCGGGCGCTCGTATTACGACCACGTGCGGGAGGCGGTGTTCGAGCCGGCCGGGATGCGGGCCACCGCGTCGCTGCCCGAAAGCGTGGAGGCGCCGGGCCGCGCGGTCGGCTACCTGAAGCGGGACGGCCGGTGGGTCCCCAACACCGACACGCTGCCCTGGCGCGGCACGGCCGCCGGCGGCGGCTACGCGACCGCCGGCGACCTGTTCCGCTTCGCGCAGGCCCTCGAGTCGGGCACGCTGCTCTCCAAGGCGCGGCTGGCCGAGGCCACGCGCCCGCAGCGTCCGAACTACGGGTTCGGCTTCGGCGTCGCGGGCGAGGGGCCGCTGCGCAGCTACGGCCACGGAGGGGGGGCGCCGGGCATGAACGGCGAGCTGCGCGTGTTCCCGGAGCTCGGTTACGTGCTGGTGGCGCTGAGCAACCTCGACCCGCCGGCCGCCTCGCGGCTCGTGGACTTCTTCGCCTTGCGGATGCCGGGGCGCTGAGCGCGCCGGTGGCGGCTCAGAGCCGCTCGCGCAGGTCGCGCAGGCGGGGCAGCGAGCGGTCCTTCGCCGAGATCACCGGCTCGCCGAGGGGCCAGGCGATGGCGATGTCCGGGTCGTCCCAGGCCACGCCGATCTCGTCTTCGGGCCGGTAGAAGTCCGTGCACTTGTACTCGACGTGCACCAGGTCGGAGAGCACGCAGAACCCGTGGGCGAACCCGGGCGGGATGTAGAGCTGGCGGAAGTTCTCGCCCGAGAGCCGCACGCCGACCCAGCGGCCGAAGGTGGGGGAGGCCGGCCGGATGTCCACCGCCACGTCGAACATCTCGCCCTCGACCGCGCGCACCAGCTTGCCCTGCGGGTGCGCCCGCTGCGCGTGCAGCCCGCGCAGGGTGCCCTGCACCGAGCGCGAGTGGTTGTCCTGCACGAACGGGCCGGGGATGCCGCCCGCGGCGTACTTCTCCGCGTGGTAGGTCTCCAGGAAGAACCCGCGCTGGTCGCGGTGCACGTCGGGCTCGACCAGGATCACGTCGGGAAGCTCGGTGGGCCGGAACCTCACGCGTGCGGGTCCTCGTCCTCGATCATGCGCTCGAGGTACTGCCCGTAGTCGTTGCCGCGCATGGCGGACGCGATCCGCAGCACGTCCTCCGCGCTGATGAAGCCCATCTTGAACGCGACCTCCTCCGGGCAGGCCACCTTCAGCCCCTGCCGCTCCTCGATCGCGTGGATGAAGTTCGACGCCTGCAGGAGCGCCTCCTGCGTGCCGGTGTCGAGCCAGGCCATGCCGCGGCCGAGCCGCTCCACCTGGAGCTCTCCCCACTCGAGGTAGGCGCGGTTCACGTCGGTGATCTCCAGCTCCCCCCGCGGCGAGGGGCGCAGCGCGGCCGCCACCTCGAGCACGCGGTTGTCGTAGAAGTAGAGGCCGGTGACCGCGTACGACGAGCGCGGGTGCGTGGGCTTCTCCTCGATGCTGATCGCGCGGCCGGTCTCGTCGAACTCCACCACCCCGTAGCGCTCCGGGTCGCGCACGCGATAGGCGAACACGGTCGCCCCGCGCGTCTTGGCCGCCGCCCGCCGCAGCGAGTCGGTGAGCACGTTTCCGTAGAAGACGTTGTCGCCCAGCGCGAGCGCCACCGGGTCGCGGCCCACGAACTCGCGCCCGATCACGAAGGCCTGCGCGAGCCCCTCCGGCCGGGGCTGGGCGGCGTAGCGGAGGCGGATGCCGAGCGCGGCGCCGTCGCCGAGCAGGCGCTCGAAGCTCGGCTGGTCGTGCGGGGTCGTGATGACCAGGATGTCCCGGATCCCCGCCAGCATCAGCGTGGAGAGCGGGTAGTAGATCATCGGCTTGTCGTAGATCGGCACCAGCTGCTTGCTGACGGCGAGGGTGAGCGGGTAGAGCCGCGTGCCGGAGCCGCCGGCCAGGATGATGCCCTTCATGCGCCGGGCAGACGATACCACGCGGTTTGCGGGGCCCGGACGCGGACGCGAGAATGGCGCGATGCAGGCGGTGAAGCGCGCGGTGGCCGTGCTCTCGGCCGCCGCCGCCCTCGGGGCGTGCGGGCGGCGCGCGGCGGAGACGCCGCCCGCGCCGCGGGCGCGCCACCTCGTGCTGGTCACGATCGACACCCTGCGCGCGGACCGTCTCGGCGTCTACGGCCACGCCGCCGCCGCCACCCCGCACCTCGACCGCCTCGCGCGCGAGGGAGCCATGGCCCCCCAGGCCACCGCCCACGTGCCGCTGACGCGCCCGTCGCACGCCTCGATCCTGACCGGCCTGCATCCCGCCGAGCACGGCCTGCGCGACAACGTCTCGCCGCCGCTGGCCGCCGGCGTGCCCACCCTCGCCGCCACCCTGCAGGCGGCCGGCTTCCGCACCGCCGCGTTCGTGTCGTCGATCGTGCTCTCCGCGCAGTCGGGGCTCGGCCGCGGGTTCCAGACCTACTCCGACGCGTTCGAGACCGGAGGCGACGACGCCCGGTTCCTGAACACGATCCAGAAGCGGGGCGACCTGGCGACCGGCGAGGCGATCGCCTGGCTGCGCGCGGCGCCGGACGAGCGGCTCTTCCTGTGGCTGCACCTCTACGACCCGCACGACCCGTACGAGCCGCCGGAGCCCTACGCGTCGCGCTTCGCCGCGGACCCCTATGACGGCGAGGTGGCCTGGAGCGACGAGCTGGTGGGCCGCCTGCGCCAGGCGCTCGAAGCGCGGGGTGTGCTGGACCGGTCGCTGGTGATCGTGACCTCCGACCACGGGGAGGGCCTCGGCGACCACGGCGAGTCCGCGCACGGCTTCTTCGCCTACGAGTCCACGCTGCGCGTACCGCTGATCGTGCGCGGGCCCGGCGTGGCCGCGGGCGGGCGCCTCGGCGTGACCGCGCGCGGCGTGGACATCGCGCCCACCGCGCTGGACCTGCTGGGAGTCGCGCCGCCGCCCGCGGCACGCCTGTCTGGGCGGTCGCTGGCCGCGGAGCTGCGCGGCGGGAAGATGGCCGACGCGCCCGCCTACGCGGAGTCGCTGCTGCCGCTGCTGCACTACGGCTGGAGCGACCTGCGCGTGCTGCGCGACGGCCGCTGGAAGTACATCCAGGCCCCGCGGCCGGAGCTGTACGACCTGGCGCACGACCCCGGCGAGACGGCGAACGTGGCCGCCACCGAGCCCGCGCGCGCGGAGGCGCTGCGCGCGGCGCTCGCGCGCCGCCTCGAGCAGGAGCGCGCGGGAGGCGCCGCGCGCGCGAGCGCGACCGACGTGCCCGCGGACCTGCTTGAGAAGCTGGGCGCGCTCGGTTATCTCGGCGCCGGCAGCGCCGACGCGGGCCCGGACACCGGCGCCGATCCCAAGGACAAGCTCGAGGACTACAAGGCCGTCAACCGGCTGATGCGCGAAGGCCTGGTGTTGCTGCGCCGCCGGGACCACGCGGGCAGCGCGCGGCGCCTGCGCGCGATCCTCTCCCGCGGCATCGAGAGCTTCGAGGTGCACTACTACCTCGGGCGCGCGCTGATGGGCCAGGGCCGCGCGCGGGAGGCCGCGCCGCACTTCGAGTCCGCGCTGGCGCGGCTGCCCGGCTACACCGCCGCCTACCTCGAGCTGGCGGAGGCGCGCGCGGGCTTCGGCGATTGGGAGGGCGCCCTGCGCGCGCTGCGCGACGGCCAGAAGGCGAGCCCCACCCAGGCCAGCCTCTTCGCCGCGGAGGCCAAGCTCTGGCGGCAGCGCAAGCGGCCGGCCGAGGCGGCCGCCGCCCTGCGCGGGGCCATCGAGCGCGCGCCGGGCGACGCGCGGCTGCGCGTCCAGGCCGGCGAGCTGGCGCGGGACATGGGGCGTCTGGACGAGGCGGCGCGGCTGCTGCGCGAGGCGGTGGAGGTCGCGCCCGCGGTCGCCTCGTACTGGAACTCGCTGGGGATGGTGCTCGGCGCGTCGGGCGACCTGGCCGGCGCGGAGCAGGCGTTCGCGGCCGCCCTCGAGCGCGATCCCGCCAACGCGGAGTACGCCTACAACCGGGGGCTCGCCCTGATGCGCCAGGGCCGCGCCGCCGACGCCGCGGCCGCGTTCCGGCGCACGCTGGACCTCCAGCCGCGCTTCGCGCCCGCCCGCGAGCGGCTCGGCGAGCTGGGAGCGCGCTGAGACGGGGGAATGCCCGGCCCCCGGCGGCGTATCCTGAACGGGGAGGAAGTGCGATGAAGACAACCTGGCTTGCGGCCGCGCTCGCCACCACGGCCGCCGTTTCCGCCGCCGCGCAGACCCCGGCGCCGCCCGCGCCGCGCGAGGCGGCCGGGGCGGAGACGATCAGCGTCAGCGGTGTGGGCCGCACCAGCGTCGTGCCCGACCGGGCCAGCTTCACCGTGGGCGTGCAGAGCATGGCCACCACGGTGCCCGCGGCGGTGCAGGACAACAACACGCGCGTGGCCGCGATCGTGGCCGCCATGCGCAAGCTTGGCGCCGGCGACCGCGAGATCCGCACCTCGCAGATCTCGATCTACCCGCAGCAGACCCACGAGAACAACCGGGCGCCGCGGATCGTGGGCTACCAGGTGTCGAACACGATCACGGTGATCCGCGACAGCCCGGCGGAGGTCGGCCGCTTCCTCCAGGCCGCGGTGGACGCCGGGGCGAACACCGTCTCGGGCGTCAGCTTCTCGGTGTCGGATCCGGCGCGCGGCCGCGACGCCGCGCTGCAGGCGGCCTTCGCCGACGCCCGCGCCAAGGCGGACACCCTGGCCCGCGCCGCGGGCCGCACGGTCGGCCGCGCCCTCTCCATCACGGAGGGCACCGCCGTGACGCCGCCGCCCTACCCGATGGCCCGCGCCGCCATGATGGAGGCGTCGAAGGTGGACATGCCGGTCGAGCCCGGCGCCGAGGAGCTGACGTTCACGGTGTCGGTGGTGTTCGAGCTCCGCTGACGCGGAACTAGAACCGCAGCTTCGCCCCGACCATCAACCGCCGGGGCGGGATGTACTCGGTGCCGAGCCCGAAGTTCTCGCTGGTGCCGATCCTGTCCTGCACGTCCTCGAACGCGTCGTCGTTCAGCGCGTTGAGCAGGTCGGCGAACAGCGCGAAGTGGGCCCCGCCGCCCAACGCGAAGTCCTTCTGCAGGCGCAGGTCGAGCACGTACTGGTCCGAGACCGTGCGGCTGCCGTCGTTGCGCTCGGCGAAGATGACGGTCGGGATGCCCAGGTCGCTCACGCGCGCCAGCCGTGCGTAGGGGCGCCCCGTCGTGTAGATGAAGTTCGCGCCGGCCAGGAACCCCGCCGGGAACTGGTACACCACCTGCGACTTGAAGGTCGCGGTGCGGTCGCCGATCAGCCGGCCGTCGCTGTTGATGTAGTCGTTCGGGTTGCGGCCGAAGAGGCCCGCGGTGGACGTCTGCGCGCCCGCGGGGCCGACCGCGGCGGAGACCGCCGGACGGCTGGAGCCGAGCCGTCCCGTCGAACGTCCCCAGACGAACGAAGACGTCATCTGCCAGTTGTCCGACATCCGCTTGACGAGCTGCACGGTGACGCCGTTGAAGCGCGAGAACATGCCGTCCGGGTTGGTCAGCTCGAAGATGCGCTCGCCGGGATCGTTGACCAGCCTCTGGACGCCGATGCTCGCCCCGCTCACCGGGTCCACGAACGTGTCGGGCGCGTATTGGCCCCCGATGTCGCGCCAGGCCCCGTAGCGCTCGCCGCGTTTGTGCACGTAGTGCACGAGCAGGCCCAGGTTCGGGAGCAGCTCGCGCTCGATCCCGAACGTGACCTGGTCCGTGTACGGGCTCCGGAAGCCCGGGTCCACCCTCAGGTTCGTGTTGTCGGAGACCAGCTCCAGCCCCTCCGGGTTGCCCGCGGCGTCGTAGGTGCCCGAGAAGAGGTAGCGCGGCGTGATCGAGGGCGCGGTGCCGTCGAACTCGCCGGTGACGACCCCCCGGTAGTAGCGGCCGTAGTGCGCCTTGAGCACGGTGTGCCCCTCCGCGTCGAGCTTCCAGTTGAAGCCCACGCGCGGCGACACCGTGTTCCAGGTGAACAGCTCGTCCACGGCCTGGGTGGACTGGCCGGTCTCGCTGCCCTGCCGGTCGAGGAGGCCGAACTCGGGGAAGAGGGCCTTGCTGTAGTCGTAGCGCACGCCGACGTTGAGCGAGAGGCGCGCGCCCACGCGGATGGTGTCGTCCACGAACAGGCCCAGGTTCCGCATGCGGCCGCCCTGGTGGTAGGGAAGCTGCGTGTACCCGTAGGCGGGCTCGGTGCCATAGGTGTAGATGTAGTCGTTCGGCCCCAGCACGTAATCGCTGCCCCCGCTGTTGTACTGGACGCCGAACTTGAAGTCGTGGCTGGCGCCCATGAACTTGTCGGCGAAGTGGGACAGCTTGCCGCTGAAGGCGGTCTTCTCGCTGACCCCGTCGTAGAAGGAGTAGATGCCGCCCGTGATCTCGCCGGTGTCGAGGTCGAAGTAGCGCGGCTTCACCCGCGGCTCGCCCTCCTGCAGCGGGTCGCCGTGGTCCTTGCCGTAGAAGCCCGAGTAGCGCGCCTCGAAGTAGGTGCGGTCGGAGACGACCGAGGTCCAGGTCACGTTCGGCGACGGGTTGTGGCCGGTCTCGACGGTCACGCTGCTGGGCGCGGTGGCGGCGGTGGTGTCGCCGGGGATCTCGTAGTAGTCGTCGTGGTAGGCCAGCATCAGCCGGTTCTTGCTGTCGATCTGCAGGTTCAGCTTGCCGAAGATCCGGTCCGCCTTGAACTTCTCCGGGAACTCCGCCGGCGTGCCCGCGAAGCTCTGGAAGTCGCGCTGGTACTGGTAGGAGCCGAAGAACCAGAGCTTGTCCTTGACGATGGGGCCGCTGAGCTGGAAGGTGGCGTCGTTGTACTTGTCCCGGTTGTAGGGCAGGCCGTCGTCCTGCTCGTCGCTGGTGTTGCGGCCGGTCAGGGACTGGTCCTGGAGGTAGAAGTTCGCGTCGCCGTGGAACGCGTTGCTGCCCTGCCGCGTGACCACGTTGAACACCGCGCCCAGCACGTTGCCGTACTCCGCGGTGGCCCCCAGCGACAGCACCTCGATCTCCTCGATGGCGTCGGTGTTCGGCCACGGCCAGGCCGCGCCGGTGAGCGGGGCGGTGAAGTCGGTGCCGTCCAGCATGTACGCGTTGTCGGTGGTGCCCGAGCCGAGCGAGGTGGAGCGCGAGCTGCCGGTCGAGCTGGTGTTCACGCCGGGCGCGGCGTTGATCAGGTCGAAGAAGGTGAAGCGCGGGATCGGCGCGTTGCGCACCCAGTCCTTGTCGTAGTTCGTGCTGATCTGGTTGGTCTGGGTGTCCACCACCGCGCCTTCACCCACCACCGTGATCTCCTCGCGCCCGCCGCCCACGCTGAGCGTCACGTTCTCCTCCACGGTCGCGCCCACGGACACGCGCACCGCCTCGCGCTTGAGCGGGGAGAAGTTGGCCAGGCTGAAGGTGACGGTGTACGTGCCCGGGGGCAGGGCGGGGAAGCGGTAGAACCCTTCCTGGTTCGTGGCCGTGTCCTGGCTGCCCATGATCGCCTCGCCGCGCAGCACCACGTTCACGCCCGGCAGCACGGCGCCCGTGTTGTCGGTCACCGTGCCGACCAGGGTGCCGGTCGTGCGTTGGGCGAAGGCGGGAAGGGCGGCGCCCGCCACCGCCGACACCACGACGGCCACGATCAACGCGCTCCTGCGCATAACTTGTCTCCTCGAAAGCGGGCGACGTCCGCGGGGGGCGGCGCTCCTCGGCCGTGACGAGCTCAACGGCGGCCCATGGGGCAGGAAATCGGCGTGACTGTAGCCATGCTTCGCGCGCCCTGTCAACCGCGGCGTGCCCGGGCTTGCCGCCCGGCTAGGCCCGGCGCAGCACGTACAGCGGGCGGCGCCGTCCCTTCTCCTCGCTGGGCGAGAAGTCGGCGGCGATGTACCCGCGGCCGAAGTAGTACTTGAACGCCATGCGCACCTTGCCGTGCCAGTCCTCGGCCACGCGCGGCGCGGCCTTGGCCAGCACGTCCCAGTCGGGCGGGATCTCCAGCAGCAGCTCGGGCGACTCGAGGTCGTAGCGCGCGGCGGACGACACCGGCCAGCCCGCCTGCCACTGGACCTCGTTGATGCGCGGGAAGGGCGGCGCGGGCTCGCTGCGCGGCGGCTCGCCCTGCTGCAGCCGCTCCTGCACGCGCGGCGAGCGCAGCTCCCAGTGCACGAGCAGCCGGTCGGTGGGCATGCCGTGGTGCAGCGCGGAGGTGGTCACGCCGTAGAAGTTGTCGAGGAACTCGGGCGCGGTGGCGCCGAGCCGCCGCAGGTTCAGGTGCGCGTTGCGGCCCTGCATCGGGTCGTAGGTCCAGGTGATCAGCCCGAGCCCGCGCTCGAGCGCGTCCTCGCGCTGCGCCCACTTCAGGCGCACGCCCACCCCGCGCTTCTGGTACTCCGGCACCACCGCGAGCATGTCCGAGTGCAGGTGCGGCAGGCCGCCGCGCAGCGCGGGGAACGCGTAGGCGAAGCCGACCGGCTCGCCCGCCGCCGTCTCCGCGAGGTGGAGCAGGCCGCCCGCGTGGACGGTGGCGATGAGCTGCAGGGCCGAGGTGACCTCGAGGTCGGCGAGCCCCCAGACCGCCTTCTGGAGGAGGACGCAGGCGTCGTAGTCCGCGCGTCCGCTCGCGCGCCGGACCCGCACGTCGTCGGTCATGCTCGGCACGAGACTATAATCCGCGCTTCATGCCCGATCTCCAACCGGCGGTCCCGCTGCCGGCGGCAGCCGTGCCGGCGCCGCGGGCGGCCGCCGCCGCCGCCGAGCCGCAGCTCGTGCGCCGGCTCGGGGCATGGGACGGCGCGCTGATCACGATCGGGTCCGTGCTCGGCACCGGCATCTTCATCACCACCGGCGACATGGCCCGCGTGTTGCCCAGCCCGGCGCTGATCCTGCTCGCCTGGGTGCTGGGCGGGCTGGTCACGCTGGCCGGCGCGCTGACCCTGGCCGAGCTGGGCGCGATGTTCCCGCGGGCCGGCGGCCAGTACCAGTACCTGAAGGAAGCCTACGGGCCGCTGTGGGGCTTCCTCTTCGGCTGGACCTGCTTCTTCGTGATCATGACCGGCGGCATCGCCACGCTCGCGGTCGGCTTCGGCGAGTACCTGGGCTCGTTCCTGCCCTTCTTCTCGACCCGCAACCTGCTGCTGGCGACGCCGGTCGGGCCCTGGACGTGGACGGTCAGCGGAGGACAGGTCGCGGGCGCGCTCGCCATCGTGTTCCTCACCGCCGTCAACTACCTCGGCCTGCGCGAGGGCACGTTCGTGCAGAACGCGGTCACGGTGGTGAAGATCGGCTCGATCGTGGCGCTGGCGGTGCTCGGGCTGCTGGTCCCCGCGCCCGTGGCCGACCCGTTCGCGGCCGCCCCGCTCGCGTCGGGCGGGCTGCTCGGCGCGTTCGGCGTGGCCATGATCGCGGTGATCTGGAGCTACGACGGCTGGTACGGGTTCGCCTTCCTGGCCGGCGAGGTGAAGCGCCCGGAGCGGAACGTGCCGCTGGGCCTGATCACGGGCACCGCCGCCATCACCGTCCTCTACCTGCTCACCAACCTCGTCTACGTGCGGGCGCTGCCGGTGCAGGCGATGGCGGAAACGGGCCGCATCGGCGAGGCGGCGGCGGTGGTGCTGTTCGGGCCCGCCGCGGCGCGGCTGGTGTCGCTCGCGGTCGTGATCTCGACGTTCGGCTGCATCTCCGCGACCGTGCTGTACGCGGCGCGCGGCTACCTGCCCATGGCGCAGGACGGTCTCTTCTTCCGCAGCCTCTCCCGCATCCACCCGCGCTACCGCACGCCGGCGGCGTGCCTGATCGCGCAGGGCGCCTGGGCCGCGGCGCTGACCTTCACGGGGACGTACGAGCAGCTCTACACCTACGTCGTCTTCGCGCTGTTCCTCTTCCACGCGCTGACGGGCGCGGCCGTGATCGTGCTCCGCCGCACCCGGCCCGACGCGCCGCGGCCGTACCGGACCTGGGGCTACCCGGCGGTGCCGCTGCTGTTCGTGCTGGCCGCCGCCGCGCTCCTCGTGAACACCCTGGTCGAGAAGCCGCTCGAGTCGCTGCTGGGCCTGTTCCTGGTGGCGCTCGGCATCCCCGCGTACCTGTGGTGGCGGCGGAAGGGGCAAGCGTGAGCCGCGCGCCGGCCGCTGCGCTGGCCCTCGCCCTGGCCGCGGCGGGCGCGCCGGCGGGACCGCCCGGGCCGTCCGGGTTCACGGCCGAGGCGGCCGCCCGCGAGCAGGCGGCGGAGGCGCGGCTGTTCGCGCTGGCCGAGCCGGAGCGCTGCGAGGCGCACCATCGCGAGCTGACGCGCGCGCCGCACGTGGCCGGCACCGAAGGCGCGGAGCGCGTGGGGCGATACGTCGCGGACCGGTTCCGCGAGTACGGCCTCGAGACCGAGGTCGTGACCTACGACGTGCTGCTGGCCTCGCCGCGCTCGATCGTGGTGGAGCTGCTCGCCCCCACGCACGCCCGCCTGGCCACGCGCGAGGACCCCCTGCCGGAGGACCCGCAGACCGCCGACCCGTCCGCGAGCGGGCCCTGGCACGCCTACGCGAAGAGCGGCGACGTGACCGCGGACGTCGTCTACGTGAACTACGGGCGCGCCGAGGACTACGACACGCTCCGCCGGCTGGGGGTGGACGTGCGCGGGCGCATCGTGCTGGCGCGGCACTTCAAGGGCTACCGCGGCGGCAAGAGCCTGGAGGCGGAGAAGCGGGGCGCGGCCGCGCTCGTGACCTACTCCGATCCCGCCGAGGACGGATACGTCCAGGGCGACGTCTACCCCCGCGGGCCCTGGGGTCCCGACAGCCACGTGCAGCGCGGCGGCAACGTCTACGACTTCCTCGTGCCCGGCGACCCGCTGACGCCGGGATGGGCGTCCGTGGACGGCGCGCGGCGCATCCCCGAGGCCGAGTCCGCGATCCTGCCCAGGATCCCCTCCGTGCCCCTCTCGTTCCGCGACGCGCGCCCGGTGCTCGAGGCGCTGGGCGGTCCCGTCCGCCCGAGCCTGGACTGGCAGGGCGGCGGACCGTTCACGTACCACGTGGGGCCGGGACCGGCGCGCCTGCGCGTCAACGTGGACGTGCCGCGCGAGGTGCGGCCGATCCGCAACGTGATCGGCCGCCTCCGCGGCTCCGACCCCGATCCGCGCGTGGCCGAGCAGGTCGTGCTGCTCTCGAACCACCACGACGCCTGGACGTTCGGCGGGGTGGACCCCTCGTCGGGGACCGCGACCACGCTCGAGCTGGCGCGCGTGCTCGGGCAGCTCGCGCGCGAGGGGCACCGCCCGCGGCGCACCCTCCTGTTCGGCGTCTGGGACGCCGAGGAGTTCACGCTCACGGGCTCCACCGAGTGGGGCGAGGAGCACCGCGACCTCCTCGCGCGCACCGCCGTCGCCTGCCTGAACGTGGACGCCGCCGCCTCCGGCGACCGGCTCTCCGTGAGCGCGGTGCCGTCGCTGCGGCCGTTCCTGTACGAGGCGGCGCGCGCGGTGGCCGACCCGAAGGGACGCGGCAGCGTGTACGACGTCTGGAAGGCGGGCGCGGGCGAAAACGTCCGGGGCTACGGCGTGCTCGCCGGCGCGCGCACGGAGGACCCGCCGGTGGCCATCCTGGGCAGCGGCAGCGACTACACCGTGTTCTTCAACCACGTCGGCGTGCCGTCGGTGGACATGGTCTTCGACGGCCCCTACGGGGTGTACCACTCGATCTACGACACGCACGAGTGGATGCGGCGGCACGGGGATCCCGGCTTCCGGTACCACGCGGCGATGGCGCGGCTGTGGGGCGTGATGGCGCTCCGGCTCGCGAACGCGGACGTGCTCCCGTTCGACTACGGCGTCTACGGCCGCGACCTGCTGGCCTACCTCGACGACGTCGAGGCCGTGGCGCGGGAGAAGGGCGTCGCCCTCGACGTCGCGCCCGCGCGCGCCGCGGCGCGGGATCTGGCCGCGCTGACCGCGCCGGCCCGGGACGCGCCGGCCCGGGACGCGGCGGCCGGCCGGCGTGCGGCGATCAACCGCGGCTTGATGGCCGCGGAGCGGGCGCTGCTCTCTCCTGGCGGCATTCCCGGCCGCCCGTGGTTCCGGCACCTCGTGTACGCGCCGCTGCCGACCTACCAGGCCGAGACGCTGCCCGGGGTGCGCGAGGCGGTCCTGGCCGGCGACGCCGCGGTCGCGCGCGGGCAGCTCGAGGTGCTGGCCGCCGCGATCCGCCGCGCCGCCGCGCTGGCCTCCGGCCGGGAGGCGGTTGGCCCCTAGGGGCGGCGCCCGCGCGCGCTCGGTCCTCCGCACGCGCCTGTGGTCGACCGCCTCCACCCTGCTCGCACGCGACACGATGGTCGTGACGAACGCGATCGCGTTCAACTTCCTGCTGTGCCTGTTCCCGCTGCTGCTGGTCGTGCTCGCTCTCGCCCTGCAGCTTCCCGGCGGCCGCCGGGTCACCGCCGCGGTGCTGCTCGTGCTCGGCGAGCTGATCCCGTTCGAGCGCGAGTCGCTGGCGCGCTCGCTGCAGACGCTGAGCCGCCTGGCGCGCAGCGTCGAGGCGGTGTCCCTGCTGCTGATCGTGTGGGGCTCCTCCGGCATCTTCATGCCGGTGGAGATGGCGCTGGGCCGGGCGTGGGGCACGCGGCCGCGGACCTTCCTGAAGAGCCGCCTGCTCGCCTTCGCCATGACCGTGGCCGGCGGCCTGCTCGCCTTCCTCTCGGTGGCGTTCACGCTGGCCGCGCGCAGCTACCAGCGCGAGTGGCCGCTGATCGCGGAGTACGGCGCGCGCGCCAGCGCGATGTCCATGACCTACCTGCTGTTCTACATGGTCTATCGGCTCATCCCGTCGCCGCCGGTGGGGGCGCGGGTCGCGCTGAAGGCCGCGCTGTGGGCGGGCACGGCGTGGGAGATCACGAAGTACCTCTTCGTGGCCAACCTGGCCCGCACCAACCTGCGCGCGCTCTACGGGCCCCTGGCCTTCTCGGTCGCGCTGGTCCTGTGGGCCTACGTGTCGAGCCTGGTGCTGGTCTTCGGCGCGTTGATGGTCCCCGCCCCGCCCGCGCGGGCGCCGCGGGAGAGGCGGAAGAGCTGACGAACGGTCGCTCCGCTAACTTCCGGCCTTGTACTTCTCGACCAGCGCCTGGTAGCCCTGCGGCTGGTCCGGGTGGCGGTACTGGTACAGCGCGGCGAGCGCCTGCTCGACCTTGTTGCGCGTCTCCGACGGGTTGGCGGCGGTGACGGCCAGGAAGCGCGCCCAGCACTGGATCGCGGCGTCCGCCTCCTTGTTGGCCAGGTCCACCGCCGCGGTGGCGTCCGCGGACGGCGGGTCGGACGTCCGCGCGGCCTCGGGCAGCGCCTGGTACCTGGCCACCGCGTCGTCGTACTTCGACTTGTGCAGCGTGCCGCAGCCGAGCGTGTTGCGGGCGTTGATCGCCACGTCCCTGGGCGCGAGCGCCGACGACTTCTCGTAGTGCTGCAGCGCCTCGTCCGCCCTGTCCTGCCTGGCGGCCACCAGCGCGAGGTTCTGGTGGAGCACGGCCAGCACCGCGTCCTTGTTCCACTTGGCGGCGTCCACGCCGACCGGCACCGCGCCCGCCTCGATGCGCTCGATCGCGGTGCGGCTGAACTCGGCCGCCGCGGCCGCGTTGGCGTCGCCCCCGCCGAGCAGCTCGTTCTGGCGCAGGTTCACCGCCATCCAGTACAGGTAGTTGATGTCGGCCGGGTCCTGGGCGAGCGCCTCGCGGCCGATGGTCACCATCCCGGCCATGTCCTTCTTCTTTATGGCCTCGTTGAACCGCGCCCAGCGCGCCCCGCCGAGCCACTTGGTCAGCGCCTCGGCGTATTGGCCCTTGGGGAACTTCTCCAGATAGGCGCGCGCCAGCTCGGTGGCCTTCGCGGCGTCGCCGGCGGTCTGCGCCGCGTGGAACGCGGTGTACGCGGTGACCTCCTCGATGTTCGCCTCTTGCTGCGCCCACAGCGGACCGGCCGCGAGCCACGCCGCGGCCAGCATCAGGATCGTCGTTCTCATCAGGTGGACCTCTCGATGGTTGGAACATGGCCCGTCGCCGGCCGCGGGCCCTCGGTTGGATCGTAGCAAATCCCGCGTGCCTGCCGCTGCGGCGGGCCACGAGCGCGCCGGTGGGCAGGCCAGCTGCGATAGGATCGCGCGTCGCGCACCCCGCGGGCCGACGACGAGGAGAGCATGGAACCGACGAGCCCTCCGGGACCGGCGCGTCCCGGGCGCGAGACACGGCTGCTGGCCCTCACCGTCGTGGTGTCGGCGCTGGTCCTGCTCGCGCTCTCGCGGTTCCGTTTCCCCGAAGGCTCCCCGCGCGTCGCGCCAACCCCGCCGGCCGCGCTCGCGCTGGAACAGCTCGCCGCCCGCGCGACCTACGACGAGCTGGCGGCGATCGTGGCGCAGTTGCAGGCGCAGCTCGCTCGCAGCGTGGTGGCCCTGCCGGTCGAAGACGGGGCCGCCGCCGCGGCGCAGCAGATGCCGGCGCGTCCCGGCTTCGTGCCGGGACTGCGCGTCGCCGCCGATCGCGCGCTGGCGCTCCTTCCGCGGGGCGCGCGCCTGCAGGGGCCGGCCGCCGCCGCCGCCGTGATCGATACCGTGCACCGCCTCGCCGTGCTGCCGGTAGCGGCGGACGCCGAGGCGCTGAGGTGGGGCGGCGAGGCGGGCGACCCGGCGCTGGGTCCGCGCTACGTGATCGCGGTCGAGGGGGGACGGGCGGGAGCGGCGTTCCGGCCGGTCTTCCTCCCCCGCGCCGACGCCGCGCACGACCCGCACTGGGGCGGCGAGGTGCTGGTGCTCGGCGGAGCGGTGCAGGTGCAGCCCGGGGCGCTGCTCTTCACGCTGCGCGGCCGGTTCCTCGGCCTCGCCATCGCCGATCACGGCTACCCCGCGATCGTGCCGACCGAGACGCTCATGCGGGCGTCGGCGGCCCTCCTGGCCGGGCAGGCGCCGGCTCCCGTGGACCTCGGCATCGAGGTGCAGCCCCTCGACGACGCGCTCGCGCGGGCGGCCAACGTCCGCCGCGGACTGCTCGTCACCGCCGTGCATCCGAATGGCCCGGCGGCGGGCCGCTTGCAGTTCTCCGACGTGATCCAGGCGTCGGACGGCCAGCCCGTGGATTCCGAGGAGGCGCTCCTCGCCGCGGCGCGGCGTGCGCGTCCGGACCAGCCGCTTCGGTTGACCGTCGCGCGGCGGGGCGACACGCGCGAGGTCGCGCTGCTGCCGGTGCGCGGCCCGGTGCCCTCGACGCCGGGGGAGCCGGGCCTCGAGTTGCGCGCGCTCGCGAGCGGTGGGGCCGAAGTGGTGCGGGTGTTCCCCTCGAGCCCGGCGGCGCGCGCGGGACTGCGGCCCGGGGACGTCGTCGTGCATGCGGGCGACCAGCGGACGGCCACGCCCTCCCAGATCCGGCGCGCGTTCGCGGAGGCCCCCGCGGGAGGAGCGATCCTGTTAGCGATCGACCGCGGCGGCACGTGGATCGCGCTCGCGCTGGTGAAGGAATGAGGCGCTACGACTCGAGCGAGGTCGGCGGCCCCGACATCCTCGACGTCGAGGTCGCCGCCTCGCCGCGCGCCGGCGCCCTGGCCCGCCTCCGGACGCGGGCGGCGCTGGGCCTGGAGCCGGCGCTCGCGCCCGCGGTCGTGTTCGTGCCGCTGGGCGTGCTGCTCGGCCCCCTGGTGCTCGGCATCGTGTCCGAGGAGGTGCTCGCGCACCTCGATACGGTGGTCTCGATCGCGCTGGCCGCGCTCGGCGTGTTCGTGGGCGTCGCGGTGGACCTGCGCGACCGCACCAGCCGGCGCACGCTCGTCGCCGCCAGCGTGGAGGCGCTGGTCACGATCGCGGTCGTGCTGGGGGCGGCGCTGATCCTCTTCGCGGCGTGGGGCCTTCGCCTGGACGCGAATCCCTGGTCGGTGGCGCTGATCCTCGGGATCTCCGCCTCCGCTTCGTCCGCCGGCGCCGTGGACGACGGGGCCGCCGGCGCGGACCGCGCGGCGGCCGCCATCGCGAACCTCGACGACGTGCTGCCGCTGCTGCTGGGCGGCGTGGCCCTGGCCTGGGGCGCCGGCCAGCCGCCGCTCTGGGCCGTGGTGAGCGCGGTTCACACCGTGCTGCTCGGCGCGGGGGTGGCGGCCGCGGGCTGGCTGCTGTTCGAGCGTGCGCACGGCGCCGCGGAGCGCGCGGTGTTCGTGGTCGGCACCGTGGTGCTGCTCGGCGGCGTGGCCGCCTACCTTGCACTGTCCCCGATGCTGGCCGGGCTGGCGGCCGGGGTGTTCTGGACGTCCGCGCCCGGCCGCGCGGAGAAGGTCATCCGGGACGACCTGGGCAAGATCCAGCACGCGCTGGTCGTGCTGCTGCTGGTCACGGCGGGCGCGAGCCTGGTGTGGACCCCGATCGCGCTGTGGCTGTTCGCGCCGTTCGTGGTCTTCCGGCTGGCTGGAAAGCTGATCGGAGGATCGCTGGCGGCCTGG
Organism: Vicinamibacteria bacterium; assembly: GCA_036556645.1. Lineage (GTDB taxonomy): Bacteria > Acidobacteriota > Vicinamibacteria > Fen-336 > Fen-336 > DATKEG01. The sequence goes on from DATBIZ010000404.1 coordinate 24,560, forward strand.
CTCGTCCCGCACGTGGCCCCGGCCGATCTGGGCTCGCACCTGATCGCCCCCGGCGTCCTCGGCCTGGCGTTCGCGTTGAACTTCCAGCAGGTCGCCCCCTCCGCCACCGCGGCCGCCGTGCTGGCCGCGGCGACCGCCGGCTCGCTCGCCTGCGAGGTGCTCGGCGTCTGGGCCCGGCCGCGCCCGGCCCGCGGCTGATGGGCCGCGCCGCCGCCGTCGCGCTGGTCTTCCTGGTGATGGTGTGGGTCCGCCGCGCGGCTCCGGAGGGCGCGGAGACGCGCGGCGCCGCCCTCGCGCTCGGCTTCGCGCTGATCGCGGCGGCGGTGACCGGCGCGCTGTTCGAGCGCGCGCGGCTGCCGCGCATCAGCGGCTACCTGCTGTTCGGGCTCGCCTGCGGCCCCTACGTGGCGGACCTCATCTCGCGGCCGATGGCGCGGTCGCTGCAGCTCGTGAACGGTTTGGCCATCGCCTTGATCGCGTTCGTGGCCGGGCTGGAGATGAACCTGCTGCGCCTGCGCCCGCAGTGGCGGGCCATCCTGCGGCTGGGGGGCGTCACCCTCGCCTTCGTGTACGCGGTGATCTTCGCGGTGCTGTGGGCGGCGTGGCCGCTGCTGCCCATCTGGCCGGAGGCCACCGGCCTGCCGCGACTGGCCGTGTCCGCCCTGGCCACGACCGTGGTCGTGAGCTTCTCGCCGACGGTCACGATCGCGGTGATCGCGGAGAGCCGCGCGCGCGGGCGCCTCACCTCGCTGGTGCTGGCGCTGGTGGTGATCACGGACCTGGCCTTGATCCTGTTGTTCACCCTGGCCATGCAGTTCGCGCGGTGGGCCCTGGGGGGAACCGCGGCCGAGGAGGTCGCTCTCGGGGCGCGCCTGGCCTGGGAGATCCTCGGCTCGTTCGCGTTCGGCGCCATCGTGGGCGCGGCCTTCGCGGTGTACCTGCGCCTGGTCGGCCGCGAGCTGACCGTGGTGCTGCTCGCGGTGTGCGGGCTGCTGAGCGTGCTCGGCGACCGCCTGCACTTCGAGCCGCTGCTGGCCGCGCTGGCCGCCGGGCTCGTGGTCGAGAACGTCGCCCCGCCGAGCGGGGATGCGCTCAAGGACGCGGTGGAGCGCGGCGCGCTGCCCGTCCTGATCCTGTTCTTCGCGGCGGCCGGCGCCTCCATGCACGTGGACGCGCTGGCCACGGTCGGTCTGGTCGCGCTCGCCGTCTCCGCGGTGCGGATGGCCGCGGTGCGGGCGGGCGTGGCACTGGGCAGCCGGGCGGCCGGCCTCTCCCCGCCGTTGAGCCGCCTGGTCTGGATGGGGCTGGTCTCGCAGGCCGGGGTGACGCTCGGGCTCACGATCCTGGTGGCGGCGGAGTTCGCGGACTGGGGCGCCACGCTGCAGACGCTGATGGTCGCGCTGATCGCGCTGCACGAGCTGATCGGACCGATCCTGTTCCGCACCGCGCTCGCGCGCGCGGGCGAGATCGGACGGATGGACGCGCCGGAGGAGGCCGCGCCGGCCTAGCCTAACCCTAGCCGGCCCCGCCCGAACGTTCGCCGAGGCCCTTGGCCAGCTCCACCGCCAGGAACGGGTTGCGCAGCATCACCGCGCGCAGCGCGGTGCCGTCCAGCGCGAGAAGCTCCGCGTCCTCCACGACGCGGGCCGAGTGGTTGCGCGGTTCGCCGACCAGCGCGCTGGTGACCCCGAAATGCCCGCCCGCGCGCACGGACGTCTTCGCGCCGCCCGGGGTGACCAGCTCCACCGTTCCGGCGCGCAGGACGTACAGGCGGTCGCCGGGGTCGCCCACCCGGTAGATGGCCTCGCCCGCGCGGGACTTCGCGAAGCGCGCGCCCACCGCGAGGTCGGCCAGGTCCCCGCGGGAGATGCCGGAGAACAGGCCGACCAGCGCGAGCGCCTCCACCGCGTCGGGCTCCTGCTCGCCCTGGCCGCCGGGGCGGGTGGAGGTCACGAACTGCAGCACCTCCGGCAGGTCGGGCCGGTGCGCGGCCAGGATCACGTTCGCGCCCGCGTCGATCACCGTGCTGCCCTCGGTGACGGCGACCTCGCCCATCTGCGACTCCACCGCGATGAACACGCAGTTGCGGGGGAACCCCGGCCGCCGCACGATCTCGGAGACCTTCAGCCCCGCCACCGGCGAGCCGGCCGGGATGCGCACGTCGAAGGCGACGATGTCGTGCCGGCCCACCTGCATCAGGGCGCCGATGGCCGGGAACTCGATCGAGGTGAGGAAGGAGCTGACCAGGATGTCGGCCTCGCTGTGGATCTTGGTGGCGCCGACCAGCCGGTAGGGGACCTCGTATTGGGGGTTGAGCATGCGGGCGAGCACGCGCGGCACGCCGTAGTAGCGGGCGAGCAGGCAGAAGGCGAGGTTGTCCGCGTCGCGGCCCATCATCGCCACCGCCACGTCCGCGCGCTTGATCCCGGCGCGCTCGAGCACGTCCATGTCCGTGGCGCTGCCGGTGGACACCACCACGCCCTGCTCCTCGAAGATGCGGTCCGTCACCTCGCGCGAGACGTCGATGACGACGGTGTCGTGGCCGTGCGCGACCAGGCGCGTGACCAGGTGCGTGCCCATGTGCCCGGCCCCCGCCACCACCACGTACACCCCTACCCCCTCTCCTCGAGATCGGACAACGCGGCCAGCGACTCGTCGATGTGGGCGGCGAGCGCCGCTCCGCCCTCGTCGCTCAGGATCCCGGAGCCGACCGCGTCCTGGATCGCGCTCTTCTCCACGGCGAGGAGCCGGCGGCGGACGGCGCGGGTCTGGCGCTGCTCCTCGCCGGAGTGCGCCACGAGCAGGTCCTGCAGGTGCCGTTCCGAGCGCGCGATCACCCCCTGGTACGCGGCGCGCAGGCGCTGGAAGAGGCCGAGCGGCACCAGGCCCAGGCGCTGCAGCCGGTCCAGCTCGGCCTGCGCGGCGCGGGCGGCCAGGAGGCGGCCCTGCTCCTGCTCCAGCCGGCGCGCTTCGGGCGAGCCGGCGACGCCGAGCCAGCGCGCCACCGGCGCCAGCGTCAGGCCCTGCACGGTGAGGGTCACCAGCGCGCAGCCGAAGACGACCGCGCGCAGCAGCGGCCGCTCCGGCAGCCATTGGGGCAGGCTCAGCACCAGGGCCATCGAGAGGCTGCCCTTGAGGTTGCCCCAGACCATCAGGTGCTGCCAGGGCAGGGGCACCGGCGTGCCGCGGCGGTGGAGCAGCGACAGGAACGGGTAGATCGCGGCGGCGCGCCCTGCGGTCAGCGCCAGCAGCCCCCACCCGATCGCCGGCGCGGCGGCGAGCAGCGTCGCGAACTCGATCTGCAGGCCGACGAGCAGGAACACGACGCTGTTCACCCCGAACGCCGCCACCTCCCACACCGAGCGGATCGCCACCTTGCCGGTCGGGGTCACCGCGTCCCAGCCGGCGGCGCGGACGGTGATGCCCGCGGCGACCACGGCCAGGATCGGCGACGCCCCCAGCGCCTCCGCGATCGCGGACGAGGCGTAGGTCACGATCACCGTGACCATGATCTCCATCAGGTGGTCGTCGATCCGCCGCATCACGTGCGAGGCCGCGTAGCCGACCGCGACCCCGACCAGCAGGCCGGCGGCCGTCACCCACACCAGCTCCACGAAGCCGACCGCGGGATCGAAACGGCCGCGCTGGATCACCGCCAGCACGGTCGTGAACGCGACCAGGGCGGTGCCGTCGTTGAAGAGGCTCTCGTTCTCGACGATGGTGGCCAGCCGCGGCGGCACGCGGACCTTCCGGAACCCCGCGATCACCGCGATGGTGTCGGTGGTGGCGAGGATGCAGCCGAGGAGCAGGGCCACGCCCCAGTCCAGGCCGAGCCCCGCGCGCACGACCGCGCCGGTGACGAACACGGTGGCGAGCATGCCCGGCACCGCCAGCAGCACCACCGGGGCCAGGTTGTCGCGCAGGCGGGCCAGGTCGGTGGAGAGCGCGGCTTCGAAGAGCAGGATCGGCAGCAGCACGCGCAGCACGACGTCGGCGTCCAGGGCCACGTGCGGCACGAGCTGCGACGCGCCGAGCGCCACGCCGGCCAGCACCAGCGCGATGTTGTAGTGGATGCGCAGGCGCTTCGCGGCGAGGGCCACCACCGCGGCCACCAGCAGCAGCTCGACGACGACGGTGATCTCCCCGTGCATAACCGGCCGCGATGATAGCGCGCAGACCGCGGCCCGGTTCGATTCGGGCGTGACTCTCCTCTAGAATAGGCGCCGCGCGGGGCACGGCCATCCCGCAAGAGGTCCCGGTGAGCACGACGGGTGAGCGCGTCACCTACGCGACCCTGGCCGCGGGCCAGACCGAAGACTTCCGCCGCAGGTTCGACGAGGCGGTGGCACGCCTGCGCGCGGGGCTCGGCGGGACGCACCCGCACCGGATCGCCGGCGGAGGCGCGGGCGGGGGCGCGGCGACCTTCGAGGACCGCAGCCCCGCCGACACCCGCCAAGTGATCGGCCGGTTCCCCGCCGGCACCGCCCAGGACGTGGACCACGCGGTGGCGGCCGCCCGCCGCGCCGTCCCGGCCTGGCGCGCGCGCGGCTGGCGCGAGCGCGCGGCGATCCTGCGCCGCGCCGCCGACCTGATCGAGGAGCGCGGCTTCGACCTCTCCGCGCTGGTGTCGCTCGAGGCCGGCAAGAGCCGGCTCGAGGCCATGGGCGACGTGACCGAGACCGCCGATCTCGTCCGCTACTACTGCGACCAGATGGAGGCGGCCGGCGGGTTCGAGCGCGCGATGGCGCGCTTCTCCCCGCAGGAGGAGACGCGCTCGGTGCTCCGGCCCTACGGCGTGTGGGCGGTGATCAGCCCCTTCAACTTCCCGGCCGCGCTTTCCGGCGGCCCGGCCGGCGGCGCGCTGGTGGCCGGCAACACGGTGGTGCTCAAGCCGAGCCAGGAGACGCCCCTCACCGCCGATGCGCTGTGGCGGGTGTTCGCGGACGCCGGCCTGCCCGAGGACGTGCTGCAGGTGGTGCACGGGCCGGGCGCGACCGGCGAGATGCTGGCGCGGCACCCCGGCGTGGACGGGCTGCTCTTCACCGGCTCGAAGGCGGTCGGCATGTCGCTGATAGAGGGGTTCGCGCGCGAGTTCCCCCGGCCGATCATCACGGAGATGGGGGGCAAGAACCCCGCGATCGTGATGCCCTCCGCCGACCTCGACGCTGCGGCCGAGGGCGTGATGCGCTCGGCCTTCGGCCTGCAGGGGCAGAAGTGCTCCGCCTGCTCGCGCGTGTACCTGCACCGCGACGTGAAGCAGGCCTTCCTCGACCTGCTCCTCGACCGGACCGCGCGGCTCACCGTCGGCGATCCCACCCGTCACGGCGTGTTCCTCGGCCCGGTGATCCACGAGCGCGCGTACGCCGCCTATCTGCGCCACGCCGAGGCCGCGCGGCGCGACGGCCGCGTGCTGGCCGGGGGGAAGGCGCTGCGCGAGGGCGACCTCGCGCACGGCTACTTCGTCGCGCCCACGGTCGTGGACGGGCTCTCGCAGGACCACCCGCTCTTCCGCGAGGAGCTGTTCGTCCCGCTCCTCTGCGTGGCCGAGGTGCGCTCGCTCGACGAGGCGCTGGAGTGGGCCAACCGCACCGAATACGGGCTCACCGCCGGGATCTTCAGCGGCGAGCCGGCCGAGGTGGACGCGTTCCTCGACCGCATCGAGGCCGGCGTCGTCTACGTGAACCGGCGGGCGGGCGCCACCACGGGCGCCTGGCCGGGGGTCCAGCCGTTCGGCGGGTGGAAGGGCAGCGGCTCGTCCGGCAAGGCGTCGGGCGGCCTCTACTACGTCCAGCAGTTCATGCGCGAGCAGAGCCGTACCATCGTCCATTAACGAGGTGCAGCTCCCCTCGCTCGTCTTCCATCGTGCCGCCGGCCGCGAGTTGCCGGCGATCTCGCACGGCCGCGGCGCGTCGCTCTGGGACCGCGCGGGGCGGCGCTACCTCGACGGCTCGGGCGGCGCGGTGGTGGTCAACATCGGCCACGGCCGCGAGGAGGTCGGCGCGGCCATGGCGCGGCAGGCCGCCGCCGCCGCCTACGTGCACGGCACCCAGTTCACCAGCGACGTGCTCGAGGACTACGCGCGGCGGCTGGCCGCGCACGCGGTGGGCGACTGCCGGCGGCTCTACCTGGTCTCCGGCGGCTCGGAGGCGAACGAGACCGCGGTCAAGCTCGCGCGCGCCTGGCACGTCGCGCGCGGGGACACGCCGCGGCACAAGGTGCTCCGCCGGTCCACGTCGTACCACGGCAGCACGCTGGCCACGCTGTCGCTCTCCGGCCGGCCCACGCTGCAGGCGCCCTATCGGCCGCTGCTGACCGACCAGCCGCAGGCGCGCGCGCCGTTCTGCTACCACTGCCCGCTCGACCGCGCCTGGCCGGAGTGCGAGGTCGCCTGCGCCGGGGACCTCGAGGAGGTGATCGCGCGCGAGGGCCCCGGCACCATCGCCGCCTACGTCGCGGAGCCGATCCTCGGCGCGTCGGCGGGCGCGGCCGTCCCGCCCGAGGAGTACGCGCGGCGCGCGCGCGAGGCCTGCACGCGCCACGGGATCCTCTACATCGACGACGAGGTGATGACCGGCTTCGGCCGCACCGGCCGCTTCTTCGCCATCGAGTGGAGCGGCGTGGCGCCGGACCTGATGACGTGCGGGAAGGGCATGAGCGGCGGGTACATGCCGGTGGGCGCGGTCCTGGCCAGCGAGCGCATCGTGCGCGAGGTGGAGGCGGCGGGCGGCTTCACGCACGGCTTCACCTTCTCGCACAACCCGGTGACCGCGGCGGCGTGCCTGGAGACGCTCGACATCCTCGAGCGCGAGGCCCTCGTGGAGCGCGCGCGCGAGACCGGGGAGCGGGCGCTGCGGCTCTTCTCGTCGCTGCTCGCGCACCCCCACGTCGGGGACGTGCGCGGCCGCGGGTTGATGATCGGGATCGAGATCGTGAGCGACAAGGCCGCGCGCCGGCCCTTCCCCAGGGCGGAGCGCCGGGCCGAACGCCTGGCCGCGCGCGCGTTCGCGGCCGGGCTCGTCACCTATCCGAGCGGCGGATGCCTCGGCACCGAGGGCGACGTCGTCATGCTGGCTCCACCGTTCGTGGTCACGGAGGAGGAGCTGTCCGAGATGGCGAAGATCCTGGACGAATCCCTGACCGCGGAGAGGCTGTGAGGATCGTGGCCTGCCCGCGGTGCCCCGAAGGCGTGCTGTTCCCGACCTCGGCCGCCGAGCGCTC
>DATBIZ010000405.1:0-10506 GCA_036556645.1 Vicinamibacteria bacterium
GCGTGCCGCGCGTCGCCCGTGTGTTTGGCCGTCGTTGACGACGCACCGGCCGGGCGCGCGCGCAACGCTTTCGGCGCGGGACGGGCGGCGCGAAACCCTTGCGATCAGGCGGACGGCGCGGCGTCGGCCGGCGCTTCCCACCACACGTCGCAGGGAAGGGGCACGGAGCGCCGCCGCGCCGCACAGCCGTGCTCGCGCAGCAGGCGCGCCACGTCCGCCGCCGCGACGGGCACGGCCGCGCGCACCGCCCCGCTCAGGCCGGGACCGGTGGCCACGCGCTCGGGCACCACGCCGACGACCCGGAGGTCGCGGGGGGCGGCGCCCGCCAGCTCGGCGCTCAAGAGCGCCTCGCGCAGGCCGGGCTCGTGCGGGCTCAGGCGCGGGCCCGGCGCCTGGCGGAACAGGTCGGCGCGCGCGTAGGTGCGCACCTCGCCGGGCGTGCCCCGCGCCGCCACCGCGTCCACGACGATGACGAGGTCCACGTCCGCGAGCCAGGGCGCCAGGTCGAGCCCGGGCGTGCCGAGGTCGTGCACGACGACGCCGGGCGGAAGCTCCCACTCGGACTCGAGCACGCGGACCACGTACGGGCCGAACCCGTCGTCGCCCATCAGGACGTTGCCGAGGCCGAGCACCGCCACGCGCGGCATGACCCTGCCCTCAGCCCGCCGTGCGCGCCAGGCTGGGCTGGCGCGGGCCCAGCGAGGCCAAACCCGCGGTCGCGCCGGCCGCGGCCAGCGCCTCGGCCCGGCGCTTGATCCCGAGCAGCATCTTCCGCTCCATCACGAACTGCCCGGGGTCGAGCAGCGCCCACCACAGGAGCCCGCGCGGGCCGCGCGGCAGCCGCGCGCGCACCCGCGACACCAGGCGCGTGGTGCCGTCCACGCGCGGGTAGAGCGCGAGCGCCCAGGTGCTGTCCACGTCCGCGGCGGCATCCGGAGGGCCGAGCACCAGGTAGCGGCCCGGCTCGACCGCCTTCACGGTCATGTAGCCCATGCGGTCGAGGACGTCGCCTTCCTCGACGCGCTGGAGCGCGGGGAGCACGGCGTCCGCGTTGGCCACCTGCATGCCCATCAGCCGCTCGATCCAGACGTAGCTGTAGTAGCCGCCCCGCGGCCACTCGCCCATCTGCGCGAGCCACGGCCAGACCTGCTCGGGCGGAGCCGCGATCGTCACCGCGCGGTTGGTGACGTAGGTGGGGTGCGGCACGTCCTGGTCGCGCGGCATCGCCCGCCTGACCTCCGCGTCGGTGGCGCCCCAGCGGAGGTGGCGGGGGCGAACGGCGAGCGCGTAGCCCGCGGCGGCCCCCAGGCCTCCGATCACCACGTGCCCGAGCTTCATGGAACCCTCCGTCGTGACGCGGTCAGAGCCAGCCCAGCCGCGCGCCCGCGAGCAGCAGGGCCAGCAGCGCGACGTTGACCCAGACGCCGACCACGGCGTCCGGCAGCGCCAGCACGCTGATCGCGAGGGAGAAGACCGCGGCCGCCAGCGCCAGCGTCGTCCACAGCGGCTGGCCGAGGGCCAGCGCGGCGGCGGCGGCGATGAACGCCAGCGCGCCCAGGAGCCAGACGACGCCGAAAGCGCGGATGCCTCCTTCGCCCAGGTCGAGCCGGCCGCCGAGCAGCGTCGTCTTGTGCGGAACGCCGGTGCCGAGCCGCCAGGCGCCGGCCAAACCGGGCAGGTGGGCGAACCCGTGAGCGAACAGGAACAGGGCGAGGACGAAGCGCATGGGTCAGAGGGCCTTCACCCTCGCGATCTCGCGCCCCTCCACGTCCAGGGTGTGGACCGCGCAGGCCAGGCACGGGTCGAACGAGTGCACGGTGCGCAGCACCTCCAGCGGGCGCTCCGCGTCCGCCACCGGGTTGCCGACCAGGGACGCCTCGTAGGGGCCCTTGTCGTCCTGCTCGTCGCGCGGGCTCGCGTTCCAGGTCGTGGGCACCACGGCCTGGTAGTTCGCGATCCGGCCGTCCTTGATCACCACCCAGTGCGAGAGGGTGCCGCGGGGCGCCTCGTGGAAGCCGAACCCGCGCTGCTCGCCCTTGAACACCGGCTCGTTCCAGATCGTGGTGTCTCCCTTCTGGATGTTGTCCACCAGGAGCTGCCAGTGCTTGAGCGCCAGCTCGGAGAGCACGGCCGTGCGCACCGCCCGCGCCGCGTGGCGTCCGAGCGTGGAGTGCAGCGCGGAGGGGCCGACCTTCGTGCCCGCGATCGTGGAGGCCTTGGCCAGGGCGGCGTCGGCCCAGCGCCGCGTCGGCTCGTGGCCGGTGGCGTAGCCGACGAGCACCTGGGCCAGCGGGCCCACCTGCATCGGCTTGCCCTGGAAGCGCGGCGCCTTCACCCAGGAGTACTTGCCGCCCGCCTCGAACTTCGTGAACTTCGGGACGGTCTCCTCCTCGAACGGGTGCCGCGTCCAGTCCCCGTCGTACCAGGAGCGCGCGATGCACTCGGACACGTTCTCCTTGAAGTAGGGGTCGGCGAAGCTGGTGATCGGCCGCGCGCTCTTCAGGTCGCCGCCGAAGATCGTGCCGCCCGGCAGGTCGAACTGCGTCCCGGCGGCGTCGAGCGGGAGGTCGGGCACCGCGAGGTAGTTGGTCACGCCCGCGCCGTAGGAGAACCAGTCGGGATACATGGCGGCGATCGCGCAGACGTCCGGGATGTAGACCTCCTGCACGAAACGGATCACGTCCGTGAACAGGTCCTTGATCGCGAACAGCTTCGCCATGTTGAGCGTGGCCTGGTTGTCGAGGTTGATCGCGTTGGCCACCCCGCCCACGGCCAGGTTCTGGATGTTGGGCGTCTTGCTGCCGAGGATGGTGACGATCTGGTTGGCCTTGCGCTGGTACTCCAGCGCCTGCAGGTAGTGGGCGACCGCGAGCAGGTTCACCTCCGGCGCCAGCTTCATGGCCGGATGTCCCCAGTAGCCGTTGGTGAAGATGCCGAGCTGGCCGCCGCCCACGAAGGAGGCCAGCTTGTCCTTCACCGCCTGCAGGTCGAGCCGGCCGTTGTGCGGCCAGCTCGAGAGCGTCTCCGCCAGCGCGGAGGCCTTGGCCGGATCGGCCTTCAGCGCGGAGACCACGTCCACCCAGTCGAGCGCGGACAGGTGGTAGAAGTGCACGATGTGGTCGTGCAGCGCGTGCGCGATCAGGATCAGGTTGCGGATGTACTGGGCGTTGAGCGGCGGGGAGACGCCCACCGCGTTCTCCACCGCGCGCACGGACGCGATCGCGTGCACGGTGGTGCACACGCCGCAGAAGCGCTGGGTGAAGAGCCAGGCGTCGCGCGGGTCGCGGCCGGTGAGGATCGTCTCGATCCCCCGGAACATCTGGCCCGAGGCCCAGGCGTTCTTCACGGCCCCGCCGTCCACCTCCACGTCCACGCGCAGGTGGCCCTCGATGCGGGTGATCGGGTCGATGACGATGCGCGCCATGTCTTGCGCTCCTTCTATGCGGCGGCCGCCGCACGCACGCGGGCCGGGGCCTGGCCACGCAGGATCGGGAACTTCCGCACCAGGGCGATGTAGACGGCGATCTCGAAGGCCACGATGCCGAGCGTGAAGAGGAGCTCGGGCACCGCCGGGAAATACGACCAGTGGTCGCCGGGGTTGAACGCCACCAGGTAGGTGTCGAAGCGGTAGAGCCCGCCGCCGAGCATCAGCAGCAGCGCGGCCTGGAAGAGGCGCCGCGGGTCGGCACGCCGCGCGCGCGAGGCGAGCAGGAAGAGCGGCGCCGCGACCAGCGCCATCTCGGCCAGGAAGAACCAGGCGTATTTGTCCAGGGTGGCCACGTGCCCGAGCGCCCCGCCCAGGGCCCGCTCGCCCACGCGGAAGACGCCGAAGGCGAGCACCACCCAGAACATCACCCCGGACAGCGCGGCCAGCATCCGCGTCTCGCGCGGCCGGCGGAAGAAGTGGCTCGACAGCGTGGACTCGAAGATGACCGCCGCGTAGCCCATGGCCAGGCAGGACATCAGGAACAGCAGCGGCAGCCAGGGCGTGTTCCACAGCGGGTGCAGGCGGGGCCCGCTGAGCAGCATCATGCTGCCGAGCGAGCTCTGGTGCATGGTCGGCAGCAGCATGCCGAGCGCGACGAACCACAGCAGCGCCTTCTCCATCCTCGGGCTCGCGCGCTCGGCGAACCGGCGCACGCGGGGCCAGGAGCTCTCCTTCCCCTTCTCCAGGAACGCCGGGGAGAGCTCGATCCAGAGCACCACGGTGTAGGCCATGATGCAGAGCGCCACCTCGAGCAGGATCGAGTTCAGGTTCCAGTTCCAGAACTGGATCGGCAGCTTCCAGGCCAGCCACGGGCGGCCCACGTCCACCACCACCGAGAAGCCGGCCATGGAATAGCCGAGCGCGCTGGTGAGCAGCGCCGGGCGCACCAGCGGGTGGTAGCGCCCCTGGTTCAGGATGTAGACCAGCAGCGCCACCGCGTAGCCGCCGCAGGCCAGCGCGGTGCCGGTGACCACGTCGAAGGCGATCCACAGCCCCCAGGGGTAGCCGTCGCTGAGCGCGGTGGTGGCGCCGAGGCCGGCCACCGCGCGCCAGGCCACGACCAGGCCCATGAGCCCCACCAGCGCGAGCAGGACGTGGTACGAGCGGGTCAGCAGCGGCCCGCCGACGGGCTGGGCGTGCGTGCTCATGCGGGCGTCTCCTCGTCTGCGGCCGGCGCGCCGCGCCGCCGGTTGCGCACCAGCACGGCCGCCAGCGCCGCGTAGAGCGCGACCGGCGCCACGAAGCCTTTGTAGATGCCGTGCTGGACGGTGCGCGCCACCGTCGGCACGGGCTCGGTGCCGAGCTCCGGCAGCCCGAGCTTCTCGAACGGCACCGCGGCCAGGTAGAGCACCTGCGTGCCGCCGCCGTCGTGCTCGCCGTAGACCTTCGGCACGTAGCGGTCGGGGTGGGCGGCCAGACGGCGCTTCGCCTCCGCGAGCAGGTCCGCGCGCGTGCCGTAGATGACCGCGCCGCGCGGGCAGACCTCGACGCAGGCGGGCAGCTTCCCCTCCGCGAGCCGATGGCGGCACAGCTCGCACTTGACGATCTTCGGGGCCACCTTCGCCCACTCGAACTTCGGCACCCCGAACGGGCAGGCCATCTGGCAGTACCGGCAGCCGATGCAGAGCGAGGCGTCGTAGCTGACGATGCCCTTCTCGCGCTTCTTCAGCGCGCCGAGCATGCAGGCGCCGGTGCAGGCCGGGTCCACGCAGTGCATGCACTGCGCCTTCATGAACGCGCTCCGCTCTCCCTCGCGGTAGAGCTTGATCACGTTCTTGGCGCGCGCGGAGAGGTCCACCGGCGCCTGGTAGGCCACGCCCTGGATGTAGGCGACGTCCGGCTCGAGGCCGTTGGCCTCGCGGCAGGCCTCGACGCAGGCCTTGCAGCCGACGCACAGCGTGGAGTCGTAGAGCAGCCCGACGGCATCGGGTGGCGGCGCCACCCGCACCGCGGCCTGGGCGACGGTCGCCTGTCCGCCGGCGGCCGCGGCGCCGGCGGTGAGGAGGCCCCGGAGCAGCGTGCGTCGGTCGAGGGCCATGGTCAGGCCTCCTTCTCCCCGGACGGCGCCGGCTCCTTCGGCTCCTGGTCCCCGTTGAACAGCTTGCGCGAGGCCACGTAGCCGGCGCCGAGCAGCGCCCCCCCGACCACGCCCGCGACGCCGGTGGCCATCGGCGTCACCTTGCCCTGCGCCGCGCGGATCGGCGGGTAGGTGTCGGGCGGCATCGGCCGCTCGATCGGCACCGTGTCGTGCATGGCGACGCGGAAGGCCAGCTCCTGCTCCGTGCAGCCGATGCAGGGATGGCCGAGGCCGATCGGCCAGCAGTCCGCCATCTCCCCGAAGGGCTGCACCGAGCAGTTCGCGTACGTGGCCGGGCCCTTGCAGCCGAGCCGGTACAGGCAGTACCCGAGCCGATGGCCCTCGTCGCCGTACTTCAGGGCGAAGCGGCCGGCGTCGAAGTGCGCGCGGCGCGGGCAGTGCTCGTGGATCGTCCGGCCGTAGGCGAACTTCGGCCGGCCCAGGTCGTCGAGCTCCGGCAGCGTGCCGAGCGTGACGTACTGCAGCACGGTGCCCAGGAAGTTGTAGGGGTTGGCCGGGCAGCCGGGCAGGGTGACGACCTTGTGCCCCTTCAGCACCATCGGCGCGCCGGTGGCGCCCGTCGGGTTCGGATCCGCGGACGGGATGCCGCCCCAGGAGGCGCACGAGCCGATCGCGATCACCGCCCCCGCGGTGGCCGCCACCTCCTGCACGATGTCGAGCGCGGTGCGTCCGCCGATCTGGCAGTAGATGCCGCCGTCCTTGAGCGGGATCGCGCCCTCCACGACGCAGACGTACTTGCCCGCGTTCTCCTTCATCGCGGTCTTCAGCGCGGCCTCCGCCTGGTGGCCGGCGGCGGCGAACAGGGTCTCGTGGTAGTCGAGCGAGACCAGGTCCAGGATCAGGTTCGCGAGCCCCGGGTGGCTGGTGCGCAGGAGCGACTCCGTGCAGCCGGTGCACTCCTGGAAGTGCAGCCAGATGACGGACGGCTTGAGCCCCCTGCTGGCGGCCTCCAGCACCCGTACGGCGGCGGAGCCCGTGAGGCCCACGGAGGCGGCGGCCATGCTCACCGCCTGGAGGAACGTTCGACGCGGGATGGCGTCCGTCATCTCTTCACCTCACATCGCGAGGACCGGGCAGGACGCGTGGCGCACCACCCGTTCCGTGTGGCTCCCCCGCACGCGGTCGGCGAGGCTGTCGTGGCCGTGCGTGGACATCACGATGACGTCCGCCTTCTCGAGGCGCGCGGTCTCGACGATGGCTTCGGCGGGGGCGCCGCCCGGCACGCGCACCGTGGCGCGCAGGCCCCCGAAGTCCGGCTGCAGGAACTCCCAGACGTCCGACTCCTCCACCGTGGCGGCCTCGACCGCCTCCGGCACGCCCACCAGCGAGGCCACGGTGGGCGGCGGGGAGACGTGCACCGCCACCACCTCCGCGTCGAACGCGCGCGCGAGGTGGGCGGCGAGCGTGAACGCGCGCCGCGAGGCGGGGGTGAGGTCGGTGGGCACCACGACGCGCCGGTAGGGCAGGGCCACCCCGTGGTCGGGCGCGCGCACGCAGAGCACGGGCCGATGGGTGCCGTTCAGCACGGACTCCGTCACGCTCCCGAGGACCAGGTGCAGGAGGCCGTCACGGCCGTGGGTGGCCATCACGGTCACGTCCGGACGCGTGGCCGAGATGTAGCGCAGCAGCGCGCGCGGCGCCGACGGCCGCTGGTACACCACCACGGAGTAGGGCACGTGGAACCGCGCCGCGCGCCGCTCGAGGTGCTCGCGCGCGCGCTCCTCCGCGCGCCGCGCCGCTTCCCGGCCGGGGTTCCAGGTGAGCGGCCCGCTCGGCGACGGCGCCTCCACCACGTGGTAGAGGGTCAGCCGCGCGTCGAACCGCTCGGCGATGAGCTGGGCGTGGTCGAGCGCGCGGTCGGAGGACGGCGAGAGGTCGGACGGGAAGAGGACGCGGCGGATGCCCGCGGTGGCGAAGCCGGGCTCCTGCTCGCGTAGTGCAAAGGGCGCATGCGCCGGCAGGCGACGCACGTCGAAGGACTGGCTCAAGGATGCCTCCTCACGCCCGCGGGGTCGCGCACGGCCTGGAGTCCCACGCTGCGCGGAGCAACCGACGTGCCACGCGCACCGCCGCGCGGGCGGCTCTCACCGGCGCTCGGCGGTGCACTTCCTGCGGTTGCGTTCGGCGCCGCGCCGCGGCCGCGGCAACGCTTGCGCGCCGCGCGCGCGCGTCGGGGGCGTTCCCTCGCACGCCCGCGTGGCACCGCGCTTGCTCGACCGTCCCGCGGGAGGAGAGTCACATGCATCAGGCGCTGCACCCGGTGTCCGACGTGCTGGCCGCCACCGACTTCTCGCCGGGCGCGGACGCGGCGCTGGCGGCCGCGGCCGACTACGCGCGCGCGCTCGGCTCCCGCCTGCACGTGCTGCACGTCTCGCCGGGCATCCGCGCCGGAGAAGCGTCGGCGGAGCGGCTCGCGCAGGTGACGCGGCGGCTCGACGGCGTGCCGGTGGTGGCGCAGGTGGCCACCGGCCGGCCGGCCGACCGCATCCTCCACTACGCCGCCACCCACGGCGTCGGCCTGATCGTGCTCGGCCGGCACGGGCGCACCGGCTTCACGCCCGCCCTGCTCGGCAGCGTGGCCGAGGAGGTCGCGCGCCGCGCCCCCTGCCCGGTGGTGACCGTGCCCTGCACCGAGGCCGCCACCGCGCCGGCGCCCGCGCGCGGCGCGGCCGCGCCGCGTCCGGGCCGGAAGTGCCTGGTCTGTGCCACCCCCTCGGAGGACCTCATCTGTGAGGCCTGCCGCGCGCGCATCCGCGGCCAGGCCCTGCAACAGAAGTGGGACGAGGAGCGCGGGCAGCCGCACCCGTGATAGCCTCGGGCCGGACCGGCTGAATCGCCTGATTCATTGATATCGGCCGAACCGCCCGCGTACATTCGCGGACGGAGTGTGGCCGTGCGGCAGACCGAACACGAGGAACGGACGACCTACTTGACCCGCGCGGGGGTGGCGTTGCTGCTGGGCGTCTCGCCGAACACGGTGAGCCGGTGGGCGCGCGAGGGGAAGCTGACGTGTCAGCTCACGCTCGGCGGCCATCGCCGCTTCGACCGGCGCGAGATCGAGGAGCTCAGCCGGCGGATGCGCGCGGAGGGAGGGGCCGCCGCCCGTTGAAGGCGACGGGGGGCCGGGTCCGCGTGAGCGTGCGCGCCCGTGTGGCGCGCGGCGCCGCCGCCGCCCTGGCCGTGGCCCTCGCCGCCGCGCGCGGCGACGCCGCGCCACCCGCGCCCGCCAACGACGACTGCCTGGCCTGCCACTCCGAGCCGGCGCCTCCCTCGGACCTCGGGCGCTTCCCCGAGTCCCTGCACGGCCAGCTCGGTCTGGCCTGCGTGGACTGTCACGCCTCGCTGGCGCGGACCACGGAGTTCCCGCACCCGGAGGACCTTCCCCCGGCGCAGTGCGCCTCCTGTCACGAGGCGGCCGTGACGCAGTACGGCGCCGGCATCCACGCCGAAGCGCTGCGCGCCCGTCCGGAAGCCCCGGCCGCCACCTGCGCCGCCTGCCACGGCGCGCACGACATCCGCCCCTCGAGCGACCGCGAGTCGCGCACGCACCACCTGAACCTGCCGCGCACCTGCGGCGCGTGCCATGGCGACCCGGAGACGATCCGGCGCGGCGGCATCGCCGCCGGCGACGTCGTCTCCACCTTCCAGGACAGCATCCACGGGCAGGCGCTCGCCAAGAGCGGCCTGGTGGTGGCGCCCAACTGCAGCTCGTGCCACGGGCACCACGACATCCGCCCCGCCGCCGATCCGGCCGCGCGCGTCCACCGCACGAACGTGCCGGAGACCTGCGGGCGCTGCCACGAAGGCCTCCTGCCCGAGTACCAGCAGAGCGTGCACGCGGCGAAGGCGGCGGCGGGCGGCGCGGTCTGCTCGGACTGCCACAGCGCGCACGGCATCGAGGCGGCCGGCGAGCCGGCCTGGCGGAGGGCGGTGATCGCGGAGTGCGGCACCTGCCACGCCGAGTCCATGCGCACGTATCGCGACGGCTTCCACGGCCAGGCCAGCGCGCTCGGTTTCGACCGGGTGGCCACCTGCGCGGACTGCCACGGCGCGCACGGCATCGTGGCCACCGCCGAACCCGGCTCGCGCGTTCACGCCGCGAACCTGGTGACGACCTGCGGCCGGTGCCATCCGGGCGCGAACACGAACTTCGTCAAGTACGATCCGCACGCCGATGCGCACGACGCGGAGCGGAGCAAGCCGGTCTACTACACCGCCCGGTTCATGAAGCTGCTGCTGGCCGGCGTCTTCACCTTCTTCGCGCTGCACACCGCGCTGTGGTTCCCGCGCTCGTGGCGCGACCGCGAGCGCTCCTGAGGCCCGATGGCGGGGACTGAGCGGCCGGGCGGCGCCGTCGTGCTCCGGTTCAGCCGCTACGACCGGATCCTGCACGGGCTGCTGATGGCCAGCTTCCTCGGCCTCTCGCTGACCGGGCTGCCGCTCCTGTTCGCCGACGCGCGCTGGGCGGCCCCGATGGCGGGGCTGGTGGGCGGCTACGGGGTCACCGGCATCCTGCACCGGATGTTCGCCGCGCTGCTGATCGGCGTGTTCGCCGCGCATCTGGGCCGCGTGCTGCACAAGCTCTACCTGCGGAAGGACCTGGGCATCCTGTGGGGGCCCGACTCGCTGGTGCCGCAGCCGCGCGACGTCGTGCAGATGGCGCAGCACTTCCGCTACTTCGTGGGCCTGGGGCCCCGGCCCGCGTTCGACCGCTTCACCTACTGGGAGAAGTTCGACTACTGGGCCGTCTTCTGGGGCATGGGGATCATCGGGGGCTCCGGCCTGCTGCTCTGGTTCCCGGGCCTGTTCTCGCGCTGGCTGCCGGGCTGGGTCTTCAACGTGGCGTTCGTGATCCACGGCGAGGAGGCGCTGCTCGCCACCGTCTTCATCTTCACCGTCCACTTCTTCAACGGCCACCTGC
>DATBIZ010000406.1:0-5749 GCA_036556645.1 Vicinamibacteria bacterium
GTCCTTCACCGCGCGTTGCAGCATGGCGAAGGTGTCGGTGCCGAGCGTGTTCATCTTGGTGTGGAACTCGACCAGGCCCACGCCGTCGCCGAGGTCCACCAGGCTCGCCCCGGGGTTCCGCTGGCGGACCGCGCCCGCCTGTTTCAGCGCGGGCAACGCGAGCACGCCCTCGCGCGGGGGCACCGGAACGACGCCGGCGGATGCGAACGCGGTCTGGCGGCCGTCCTCGACCTCGTAGAACCGCTTGCGGCCCGACGCGAGCAGCCGCTCGACCAGCGGGGGGATCTTGCGGCCCTCGCGGCCGGCGCGGTCGGCGACCTCGGCCACGCCGAGCAGGTCCAGGGTGCGGAAGGGCCCGGCGCCCCACCCGTAGCCCCATTCCATCGCGCGGTCCACCGAGACCACGTCGTCGGAGATCTCCGGCACCAGGGAGGCCGCATAGAGCGCGGTGGAGGAGAGCACCCGCCACAGGAACTGCGCGCCCTGGTCCTGGCCGGCCACGATCTGCCGCAGCCGCGCCGCGGGGTCGGCCACGGCCTGCGCCGCTTCGAGCGACGCGAACTTCGCCTTTCGTCGCTCGCGGTACTCCAGCGTCTTCCAGTCGAGGGCGCGGATCTCCTTCCCGTCCTTGCGGTAGAACCCGCTGCCCGTCTTCTCGCCCAACCACCCCTTGGCCACCATCGCCCGCAGGAACCCGGGCGGCGCGAACACCTCGCGCTCGGGGTCGTGCGGCACCGCGTGGTAGAGGTTCTCCGCCACCTTCAGGCACACGTCCACGCCGGCGATGTCCGCGGTGCGGAAGGTCGCGCTGCGGGCGCGGCCGATGGCGGGACCGGTCAGCGCGTCCACGTCGTCCACGCCGAGGTCCAGCTCCTGCATCGCGCGCATGGCCATCCCGAAACCGTAGGAGCCGACCCGGTTGGCGATGAAGTTCGGCGTGTCCTTGCCGCGCACGACGCCCTTGCCCAGCGTGCGCTCGCACCACGCCTCGGTGGCGGCCAGCACCGAGAGGTCGGTCTCCGGGCCGGGGATGGTCTCGAGGAGCTTCAGGTAGCGCGGCGGGTTGAAGAAGTGCGTGCCGAAGAACCGGGCGCGCCGCGGCGCGGGCAGCGCCGAGGACATCGCCGCGATGCCGAGGCCGGAGGTGTTGGTGGTGAGGATCGCGTGCGCGGGCGCCACCTCCGCCACGCGCGCCAGCAGGCGGCGCTTGACCTCGAGGTCCTCCACCACCGCCTCGAACACCCAGTCCGCCCCGCGCAGGAGCGCCCAGTCGTCCTCGAAGTTGCCGGGACGGATTCGCCCGGCGTGCTCCGGCAGGTGGAGCGGGGAGGGCTTGAGCCGGCGGAGCGTCTCCAGGGCGCGGCGCGCCAGGACGGTGCGGTCGGGGGCGCCCTCGGGCACCAGGTCGAGCAGCGACACCTCGAGCCCGCAGCCGGCCAGGTGCGCGGCCACCTGCGCGCCCATCGTGCCCGCCCCGAGCACGACCACGTTGCGGATGGCCGGCGGCGCGCTCATCTCAGGCGGCGGCGCCTCCCTCGTAGAGCCGGTCGATCACGTCCTTGTACTTCTGCTCGACCACGCGGCGCTTGACGCTGAGCTTCGGCGTCAGCTCCCCGGTCTCCAGGCTGAACTCGCGGGGCAGGAGCGCGAGCTTCTTGATCTTCTCGAACGAGGCCAGGTGCGCGGTCAGGTCCCGCACCGTGCGGTCGTAGAGCTCCACCACCTCCGGCCGCGCCACCAGCTCCTCGCGGGTGGAGAAGGCCAGGCCCCGCTCCTTGGCCCACTTCTCGAGGTTCTCGAACTTCGGGATGACCAGCGCGGCCGGGAAGTGCCGCTTGTTGCCGATCATCACGATCTCGCCGATGTAGGCGTTGGTCTTGAGCAGGTTCTCGATCGGCTGCGGCGCGATGTTCTTGCCGCCCGAGGTCACGATGATGTCCTTCTTGCGGTCGGTGATCACCAGGAAGCCGTCGCGGTCGAAGGCGCCCACGTCCCCGGTGTGCAGCCAGCCCTCGGCGTCGATGACCTCGGCCGTGTCCTGGGGCTTCTTGTAGTAGCCCTTCATCACGTGGGGGCCGCGGGTCAGGATCTCGCCGTCGTCGGCGATCTTCACCTCCACGCCCGGGATGGGCTTGCCCACCGTGCCGGGGCGGAAGTCGTCGGGCCGGTTGCAGGTGATGACGGGCGAGGTCTCGGTGAGCCCGTAGCCCTCCAGGATGGTCAGCCCGGCCGCGCCGAAGAACTCCCCGATCTCGCGCGCGAGGGGAGCGCCGCCGGACACGAACACGCGCAGCCGGCCCCCCACCCGGTCCTTCACCTTGCTGAAGACGAGCTTGTTCGCGAGCGCGCTCTGGAGCTTGATCAGCGGTCCCGGAGACCGCTTCTCCATCTGGGCCCGGAACACCTCGCGCCCCACCCCGATGGCCCAGCGGAAGACCTTCTGGCGCGCGGGCGGGTCGGAGGCCACCTTCTCGTTGATCCGCGCGTACATCTTCTCGTAGAGGCGCGGCACCGAGCACATCACGGTCGGCCGCACCTCGGCCATGTTTGCCGGCACCTGCTCCACGCTCTCGGCGTAGGCGATCGTGGAGCCCGAGGCCAGCATCATGTAGTAGCCGGCCATCCTCTCGAAGATGTGGGAGAGCGGGAGGAACGACAGCGCGACGTCGTTCGGGCCGAACTCCATGAAGATCTTCTTCGAGGCCTCCACGTTGGACACGATGTTGTGGTGCGTGAGCATCACGCCCTTGGGCTCGCCGGTGGTGCCCGAGGTGTAGACCAGCGTGGCCAGGTCGTCCGGGCGCGCCTCCGCCGCGCGGCGGCGCACCGCCTGCGGGTCGGCGGCGAGCGGCCCGCGGCCGCGCGCGCGCAGGTCGTCGAGCGAGATCACGTCCGCGCCCGCGCCCGGCTCGAAGCGGATGACGTGGCGCAGGCACGGGGCCTGGGCGCGGATCTCCTGGACCTTCTGGAGCTGCGCGGCGGTGGACACGAAGCAGACCTTGGCTTCGCTGTCGTTCAGGATGTAGAGCGCCTGCGCGGCGGTGAGCGTGGCGTAGATCGGCACCACCACCGCGGCCGCGCTCAGGGTGGCCAGGTCGGCGAACGCCCACTCCGGGCGGTTCTCGGAGAGCAGGGCCACCCGGTCGCCCTGGCCGATCCCCAGCTCGCGCAGCCCGAGCGAGGCCTCCTCGACCGCCCGCCGGAACTCGTCCGAGCTGATGTCGCGCCACTGGCCGGCCACCTTGTGCTTCAGGTGATCCGCCTTGCGGTGTGCGTCCACCGATCCGTAGAAGAGGTCGGTCAGAAGGCCGCCGGTCTGCTGCATCACTTCCCTCCCGCGCCCGGCGCGACGGCGGCCAGGGAGGCCGTCGGCACGCGGCCGCTTCCGGCGGCGGTGCCCTGGAGGAAGAGGTCCACCATCGGGCCCGCCAGTCGAGAGAGATCGTAATCCTTCCCGCCGATCACCCACGAGGTGACGAGCTCGTCGAGCGCGCCGAAGAACATCTTGGTGGCGAGCTTCTTCGGCAGGTCCGGGCGCAGGGTGCCCTCGCGCTGGCCGTCCTCGATCACGTCGCCGACCAGCCCGAAGTAGTCCTGCAGCCACGAGGCCGTGAAGCGCTCCATGAACTGCGTGGACTGGCGCAGCTCCACCTGGAACACCACGGCCAGGTCGCGGTTGCCGCCCAGCACGCGCAGGTGATGGCGGGCGATCGCGCGCAGCCGGGCGGGGGCGCCCGCGACCGCGAGCAGCTCCTGCCGGGCCTGCTGGAGGTGGTCGGCCATCACCTCGTCGAACAGCGAGACGAGGATGTCCTCTTTATTGCGGAAGTACAGGTAGATGGTGCCGTCGGCCACGTCGGCGCCGCGCGCGATCGCGGCCACCTTGGCCGCGTGATACCCCTTCTGCGCGAACACCTTGACCGCGGCCTGCAGGATCCGCCGGCGCTTGTCGTCGCTCTTCTGGCGAGGCATCGCTAGACTGAATGAATCGCCATTCAGTATTGCGCCGCGCCGCGGCCCGTGTCAAGCGTGGGCCGCCGATGGTCGGGCGGCGTGGGCTACGGCGTCTCGAAAGAAAAGGACAGGCGCTCGCCCGCGCGCCCCTCGACGTGGAACACGACCGCGGACGTGGCGAACGCGGCCACCGATCCGGCCAGCACCTGCACGGAGCCGGGGCGGACGCCGGACAGGTCGAAACGCCAGGTGCCGGCCGCCGAGCCGGCCCGGGTGACCGTGGCCTCCACGCGATGGCGTCCCGCGCTCGGGACGCGCGCGACGTGCGGGCGCCCGGGCACGATTGCGGCGGAGAGCGCCCCGTCGAGCACGAGCTGCCCGCGCGCCCCCGGGACGTCGAGCTGGCTCGTCCAGGCCGCGCGGACGCTCGGGGGCGCCGCGCGCACGGCCAGGACGCCCGCCTGCCGGATCTCGCAGGCGGAGCCGCCCTCCTCGGCCACGCGCACGCGCCCGGTGCGGGCGCTGACCGCCGCGAGCACGAGGAAGGTGATCGTGCCGTTGCCGCGGCCGCTCTGACCGGAAGTGACCGTGATCCAGTCGTCCGAGCGCGCCGACCACCGGCACTCCGCGGAGGTCTGCACCTCGCAGGTCCCGGGTCCCCCGGCGAGCGTGTACGCCTGGCTCGACGGGCTCAGCGCATAGGCGCAGGCAGCGGGCACGGTGGTGGTCGTGCTGGTCGTCGTGGTGGTGGTGCTGGTGGTGGTCGTGGTGGTCGGCACCGTGGTGCTGCTGGTGGTCGTGGTGGTGGTCGTGGGCGTGTCGCCGCCGCCACCGGAGGCGAGGGCGACGCCGGCCGCGACGGCCGCGCCCGCGCCCACCACGGCGAGCACGGCGCGGCCGGATTTCTTCTGCTTCGGGGGCGAGGATGGCGGCGGCGTGGCCGTGGGCGCCGGCGGTGCCGGCGCGGAAGGCGCGGCGGGCGCCGTGCGCATGGCGGCCACCTCCTGGCGCGCCGCGTCGAAGAAGCGGATCACCTGGGGCGAGAACTCGGAGGCCGGCAGCCGCAGGTCCGGGTCGCGCAGCGCCGCGGCGCGGAAACGCTCCACGGCCGGCATCTCCTGGTCGAGCTCGAGGTACGAGATCCCGAGGTACAGGTACCCCTGCGCGAGCTGGCGGGCGGGCGCGTTCGCGTTCTCGAGCCGGCGCACCGCCTCTTCGAGCCGGGGCAGCGCGCCCTGGAAATCGCCCTGCCGGGCCAGCGCGATCGCCGCCGCGAGCGGAGGATCGTCCACCGGCGGCGCAGCCGCCAGCGCGGCGGCGGCGACGGACAGCGCACACGCGGCGCGCAGCAGCGACGTCATGGGTGTTCGGGCCAGCGTAGCACGCGCGCGCGCGCCGCGGCGCTCAGCGCTCGAGCCGGATGCCCTTCTCCGCGAGGTCGAGCGTGAGGTCGAACGCGCCGCCCGGCGGGATGGTCACGATGCGCTGCAGGGGCTTGTAGTCCGGGTGCAGCACGCGCACGACGTGGGAGCCCGGCGGCAGCTCGACGGCTTGCGTGGACACGGTGCCGACCAGCCGGCCGTCCACGGTGACCTCCGCGGGGGGGATCACGGTCAGGCGCAGGGTGCCCGTGGTCGAGGCGCCCAGGTCCGGCACGCGCACGTCGGCCAGCAGCTCCCGCGCCGGCGTGGAGCGGGGACGTGGGCTCACGTCCCCGCGCCGCTCCCCGGCCACGCCGCTCCCGGCGGGCGGGGCGGGCGCCGCCGCCGGCGCCGCGACCGGGCTCGCCGGCGAC
>DATBIZ010000407.1:0-2103 GCA_036556645.1 Vicinamibacteria bacterium
CGAGGCCATGCGCCTGCTCGCGCTGGCGGGCCTGCTCTGGGCGGGCGGCGACATCGTGCGGCTCGTGATCGACGCCGGCCACGACGTGCGCCTGTCGCGCATCCTCCTCGGCCGCATCAGCGCGCACTTCCAGCGTCCCTCTACCGCTCCGGCCCCCAGCCAGCGGGATGGCCGACGCGCTTCCTGAAGGTCGCGAGCCCCCCGCGCCGCACCGGTGCTGCCCCCTCGCGTGGCTGGCGGCCCTGCTCCTGGCCGGCTGCGGCCGGCCGCCCGGCCGTGCCGCCGACGCGCTTCCCCCCGGGGACTACACCCCACGCCGCGTGTCGGCGGACTTCGTCATGCCGGAGGCAGACGCGCCCCGCCTGCGGGCCGATGCCCTCGCGCGCGCCCAGGTCTGGCGCCCGCCGGAGCCGCCGGTCGAGCGCGCCTCGCTCGGCGGCAACCCGGAAGGGTTCGCCGGCACCGACGCGCTGACCTGCCGCTTCCTGCCGCGCGCCTCGGACGGCCGCACGCCGAAGTTCCACTGCGTGCTGCCGGGCGGCGACGTGATCAAGGTCAAGTACGGCCGCCAGAACCACGAGCGGCTGGCCGAGGTGGCGGGCAGCCGCCTCGCGCTCGCCCTCGGCTTCGGCGCCGACCGCATGTTCGTGGTCCGGCGCGTGACCTGCTGGGGCTGCCCGCGTTACCCGTACCCGAGGCTGCCGTGGCTCGACGGGCTTCTCGCGGATTTCTCGCGCTCCGCGTCGTTCGAGCACGCGGTGATCGAGCGGGAGTTCCCGGGCCGGGAGATCCGCACCGACGACGCGGAGGGCTGGGGCTGGAACGACCTGGACTCCGTGGACGCGGCGCGCGGCGGCGCCACGCGTGGCCAGCTCGACGCCTTCCGGCTGTTCGCCGTGTTCCTGGGCCACTGGGACAACAAGGCGGAGAACCAGCGGCTGACGTGCCTCTCGGGCGGCGAAGCGCCCGACGGCGGCTGCGCGGCTCCCTTCGCGCTGATCCACGACTTCGGGGCCACCTTCGGCCCGCGCCGCGCCGAGCTGCGCGGCTGGTCGGAGCGCCCCGTCTGGCGCGACGGCGCGACCTGCACGGTCTCGATGCGCGGGATGCCCTACGACGGCGGCACGTTCACGGACCGACGGATCTCCGAGGCCGGCCGCGCGCTCCTCGGCGACCTTCTACGGCGCCTGAGCCGCGAGCAGGTGACCGCGCTCTTCACGGGTGCGCGCTTCGGCGAGCAGTCGGGGGGGAACGTGGACGGGTGGGTCCACACGTTCGAGGACCGCGTGCGGCAGGTCGTGGACCGTGGCCCGTGCCCTGAGGGCTAGCAGCCCGTGGTGGAAGTCCGGCGTGGCACCGGGGCGGGCGAGGCGCCCGGATGGCAAGGCGCGACGACCGCGCATATCGGGAATATGTAAGGGAGGAGCAACGCCGCCAGCCGGGATGCATCGCCCGCCGAATGCAGCCAGACTTCCACCACGGGCTGCCAGGGCCGCGATCGTCCTCGCCGCGCTCGCAGGGGCGCCCGCCGCCGGCGCGAGCGCGGCGCCGGCCCCGCCGCCGCCCTGCGCGGCGTGCGTGCGCTGGGAGCTGACGTCCGCGGAGGCCGGTGCGCTCGCGGCGACCGCCGGCCGCCTGGACGGCTGGGCGCTGCTGATGCCGCCGGAGGCGGAGCCGGCACTGGCGGCCGCCCTGGCCCAACGCGGCGCGCGCGTGGGCCGCCGCTGGCCGCTCCCGGGCGGCGCGGAGCCGCCCGCCGAGGCGGGCACGCTCGACGTGCTCCTGCTCGACGCGCGCGACGTCCTCCCGGACGGCCTCGACGCGGCGGCCCTGCGCGTGAAGACGCTCGCGACCGAGCGGCGCGCCCGCGTGCGCGGCGGCCAGGTCGGCGTGGAGGCGTCGGAGGACGTGCGCGCGGCCTTGTGGCAGCGCGGCGTGGCGCCCTACGTCGATTTCGTCGTGCGTCCGGCCGCGGGCGCCGCTCCCCCGCCGGGCGTCGCGTCCTGGGCGCGCGCGACCGCCGCCGCCTCGCGGTCGGTGGCCGGCGCGCTCGGAGCCACGCGCCGCGGGAACGGCGAGCCGGTGTTGTTGCCCTGGGACGCG
>DATBIZ010000408.1:0-17407 GCA_036556645.1 Vicinamibacteria bacterium
GTGGCGGACGTGTATGCCGCGCTGCCCGCCCTGACCGGCAAGTTCGAGCTCGAGTACGAGGGCGAGCTGATGGGTTCCGAGAACGTCGGCCGCGAGCTGATCCGGCAGGCGGTGGGCGAGACCTTCGGCGTGTACCTGGGCTCGGTGGACCTCCGCCCGGTCGTCTCCTTCTTCGAGGCCGGCGGCAACCTGAAGCTGCGCGACGACTCCGGCTCCCGGGAGCTGCTGGGCGAGCTGCGCCGGGTGCCCGGCCTGCTCGAGCACGCGCCGAACCTGGGGATCTCCTCGCACGACCCGGCCCCTCTGCTGGCCGCCGCCGGGGAGTTCATCCTCGAGGGCCTGTACGCCCAGAAGAAGATCGGCCGCAGCGAGGACCGCGGCTACATGGCCGCCGAGCGCCCGGACACCGAGGTGGACCTCGAGCGGCTCGAGCGGCTGCGGCGCATGAAGAAGCAGGTGAACTAGCACGATGCCGGTCGTCCGCTACCACCAGTACATCGGCGAGCTGTGGGAGGACCTCAACCTCGAGGACCTCGTGGGCGAGCTGAGCGACTTCCTGCTCCAGAGCGGCTTCGGCCAGGACGGCGAGGAGTGGGACGAGGACTCCCTGCAGGCGCTGCACGACGCGATCCTCGAGGCCCTGATGCGCAAGGGCCTGCTCTCGGACGAGGACCTGCAGAAGCTGATGAGCGACGCCGAGGCGCTCGAGCAGTTCCTCCAGAAGACGGTCGAGCGGCTCGTGCGCGAGGGCTACCTGAAGATGTCGGAGAACCAGCCGTTCCACGACCCCACCGAGGGCGGGGGCGGCTGGGGCAAGCCGGGGCCGCCCGTGCGCTTCGAGCTGACCGAGAAGGGCGTGGACTTCCTCGGCTACAAGAGCCTGCGCGACCTGCTCGGCACGCTCGGCAAGTCGTCGCTGGGCCACCACGACACGCGCGACCTCGCCACCGGCGTGGAGGCCTCCGGCCCGTCGAAGCAGTACGAGTTCGGCGACACCATGAACCTCGACGTGAGCGGCACGCTGCTCTCCGCGGTCGCGCGCGAGGGGCTGAAGGTGCCGCTCGACGTGGACTACAAGGACCTGATGGTCCGCCAGTCCGAGTACCAGAGCTCCTGCGCCACGGTGGTCATGCTCGACTGCTCGCACAGCATGATCCTCTACGGCGAGGACCGCTTCACGCCGGCCAAGAAGGTCGCGCTCGCGCTGAGCCACCTGATCCGCACCCAGTACCCGGGCGACAGCCTGCAGCTCCTCGTCTTCCACGACTCGGCGGAGGAGGTGCCGCTCAGCCAGCTCGCCAAGGTCCGCGTGGGCCCGCACTACACGAACACGCGCGAAGGCCTGCGCCTCGCCCAGCGCATGCTGGCCCGCCAGCGCAAGGACATGAAGCAGATCGTGATGATCACGGACGGCAAGCCGTCCGCCCTGACCGAGGGCGACGGCCGCATCTACCGCAACCCGTTCGGCCTCGACCCGCGCGTGGTGGCGCTCACCCTGAAGGAGGTCGCGGACTGCCGGCGGCAGGGCATCATGGTCAACACGTTCATGCTCGCCCGCGACTACGAGCTCGTCGCGTTCGTGAAGAAGGTGTGCGAGATGTCGCGCGGCAAGGCCTACTTCACCACGCCCTACACCCTGGGCCAGTTCATCCTGATGGACTACCTGAACAAGAAGACGCGTCGAGTCCATTGAGCCCGAACTGCACAGCCACGGGCCAAGCGCGAGCCCGATTCACTTGGGCGAGCGCGCGGGGGTTCAAGGGGGGGCGCGGCGTGCGACCCCCCTTGCTCAAGAAGACGCGTCGAGTGCACTGATGCTGCTCCTGCAGGAGGAGTACGAGCATCCGTCGCAGGCGAGCCGTGTCCGGCTCAACGTGTACGAGTACAAGCCGGAGTCGCCGGTGGCGGGCCTGGGACCCGGCGAGCCCGGCTACATGGTCACGGAGGACCGCGTCGGCACGGTCACCGTGGTCTCCACGCTCGGCTTCTTCTCCGACCGCGAGAGGGCGTTCGAGGCGGCCCGCGCCCGCGCCGGCGAGCTGCAGGCGCAGCGCTACCGCTCGTTGATCCCCGCCGCTTGACCCGTCCGGCGGTCTCGCGCGCACGCGGGATCGCCCTGGCCGCCGGCGCCGGCGTCCTGGCCGCGGTCGCGCTCGCCGCGCAGTCCTCGCGCGTGCGCGACCCCCGGCTGGTCTACACCCGCTTCGAGCTGCCGGCGTTCGACGCCTACGCGTACGTCGCGATGGCGGAGGAGCCGCGGGTCTTCACGGTCGCGCCCTGGGGGTACCGGGTCCTCACGCCCGCGCTCGCCCACGCCGCCGCGCTCGGAGCGCCCGCGCGCGTGCTGCGCGGGTTCCGCGCCGTCAACGGGGCGGCGCTGGTGGCGGCGGCCGTCCTGCTGTGGCTGTTCCAGCGGCGGCTGGGGCTCCGCGCGTGGGCCGCGCTGGCCGGCGTGATCGCGTTCGCGCTCGCGCCGCCGGTGGCCGAGCTGCTGCGCAACCCTTTCCTGGCCGACGCCGTGCTCGTCGCCCTCGAGACCGCGTTCCTGCTCGCGCTCCAGGCCGGGGCGGGCGCGCCCGCGCTCGCGCTGCTGGCGGGACTGGGCGCGCTGGCGAAGGAGTCGTTCCTGCTCCTCCTGCCCGTTGCGTTCCTGGCCCGGCGCCAGGCCGACGGCCGCCGCCGCGCGCTCCTTCTCACCGCCTGCTCCGCCGCGGCGGCGGTCACCGCGACCGTGCTGCTGCGCGGGTGGTGGACGCCGCACCTCGAGGCGCCGGCGCCGGGGCTGTCGCCCCGGACGCTGGTGGCCGCCGCGGCGAACCTGCGCGCGTTCCTGGGGCGGCAGCCCTGGGGCGCGTGGCTCCTGCTGGCGACGGGGGCGGTGGCCCTGCTGGCGGCGCGCCGGCCGCAGGGTCGCGGCCTGCTCGCGCGCTACGGCTATGTCGCGCTGGCGGCGCTGGCGGCGCCCTTCTTCAACCCGGTGGTGTTCTCGATCGGCGACGTGCGCCGGCTGGTCGTCCATGCGTTGCCCGTGCTGGTCCCCCTCGCCGTCGCCGCGCTGCCGGGCGCGTGGAGGACGGCCGACCTGCCCGCCGCGTCGCGGACCCGGCGGAAGGCCGCCGGCTACGCGACGGTTGCGGCCGCGGTGGCCGCGGCGCTGTCGCCGCTCCTGCTCGACCGCTACCGGCGGGCCGACCTGCAGGGCCCGCGCGACGGGCCGCGGGTGCTCGCGTTCTGCCGGGAGAGCCTGCGCGCGGCGCGCCGGCTCGACCGGGGTGAAGCGGTGACCTTCGACCTCGGAGAGCGGAGCTTCCAGTGGGGCATCTCGGATCCCGGCCGGCTCGACCGGATGCGCTGGTTCCTGGGCGAGGGCTGGGGCGGGCTCGCGCACTACGGCGCGGGCGAGGCACGCCCGCAGGCGCCCCGCGCGGAGCTGATCGTGCCGGTGCTGCGGCCGCGCGACCTGGACCTCACGCTCGCCCTCGCCGCGCCCGACGGTGCCGGCGGAGCGCTCACCCTGAACGGCCGGCCGGTCGGATCGTGGGCCGCGGCCACGGCGCGGTCGTGGCGGCTGCCCGCCGCGGCGCTCGTCCGCGGCGACAACGTGCTCGCGATCGCGGTCGCGGGCGCGCCGCCGCCGCAGGTGCGGCTGGACCGCGTGACCCTCGCGCCCGCGCGATGATCGTTCCCTTCACGATCGGGCACCCGACGCGCACCTCGCCCCTGTTCGCCCCCTGCTCCGGCCTGCGACCCCCGCCACGGCCGCGCCGGCGGGGTTCGCGCTAGACTTCCGGCCGTGCGGAAGGCCGCGCTGCTCGGGCTGCTGCTGGTGGCCTTCCTCCCCCTGCCGCCGGCCGCGCCCTTCACCGCCCCGCTCCCCGACGGGATGCCGCGCCTCGAGGCCTGGGACAGGATCGCCGGCGACGCCGTGGTCGGCAGCCCGCGGCTGCGCGTGCAATACGAGTTCTACGTGAACCCGGAGCGGCCGGCCCTCTACGAGCTGATCCGCTACCGGGTCTCGCGCGCGGACGGCTCCGCCACCGCGGACCATCCCGGGCTCGAGAAGGTGCAGTGGCACGCCGGGTTCAACGACTTCCGCCGCTACGAATGCGGCCCCGCGCCCGAGCGTGCCGATGCGTGCCACTGGCGGCACATCCGGCAGGGCACCGACGAGTTCCTGCGCGAGGTCCCCACGATCCTGTGGCTGTACGGCCTGCACCGGCAGTCGTTGCAGGCGTCCGCCGCCCACTAGGGCGCCGCGCTCAGGTCGCCGAGCGCACCAGCTCGGCCAGCCCCTGCAGGCCCTGGCGCACCGACGCGTCGGACGGCCCGAACGAGAAGCGCACGTGCGAGCGGAAGCGCGACACGCGCGCGGTGCGGCGCTTGCCGGGGTTCACGTCGAAGAACACGCCGGGCACGGTGATGATCTTGCGTCCCAGCGCGGCACGGAAGAAGCCCATCCCGCTCGACAGCTCGCCGGGCAGGTCGGCCACCGAGCCCCAGCAGTAGAACGTGCCCTGCGGCGGCCGCTCCAGCCGCACCCCGAGCCGCTGCAGCGACGCGACCATGTGCTCGCGCTTGGCGCGGAAGGCGCGGCCGATCGCCCTCGCCTCCGCGCGCGAGTCCTCGGGAGACAGGAGGCGCAGCGCGGCGCGCTGCAGCGGACGCGAGCCGCCGCCGTCGAGGAACGAGCCGGCCGAGGACACCGCCTCGATCACGTCGCGCGGGCCGAGGATCCAGCTCACGCGCCAGCCGGGGTAGCGCCAGTTCTTGGTCAGCCCGTCGAGGATCAGCACCGGGTCGCGGTTGACGTCCTCCACCGAGCGCGCCGCGCTCTCCATGCCGTCCTCGCGGACCCAGACGTAGTGCGAGTAGAACTCGTCGAGGATCAGGAAGCAGTCGAGCTCGCGGCAGGTGCGCACCCAGGCCGCGAGCTCGTCTCCGGCCACCACGCGCCCGGTCGGGTTCGAGGGGTTCGAGGCGAGCACCGCGCCCAGCCCGCGCCCCATCACCTCCTTGCGCAGCTCCTCGGCGGTGAAGTCGTACCCGCGCTCTTCGTCGAGCAGGATCGGGATCGAGCTGAACGCCCGGAAGATGTCGAGCAGCTCCTCGTAGGCGGTGTAGTCGGGCAGGAAGTGCCCCAGGTTGATGTGGCCCAGCGCCGCGGCCACGCGGGTGAGGGCGGCGCGGCCGCCGCCGGCGATGGCGACGTTCTCCGCCGTGTATTGGCTCGGCAGCCCGCGCCGGTAGAGCTGGTTGTACAGCTCGGCCACCGCCTCGCGCAGCTCGGGCAAGCCGGCGATCGGCGCGTACTCCTGGTCCGCCGGATCCACCGCCAAGGCCTGGATCCGCGGCGGCGCCCCGGGCAGGGGCCCGGTCTCCGGCATGCCCTGGCCGAGGTTCGACCAGGACGCGTCGGCGGCGTCGTACCCGTGCCGCGCCGCCTCCAGCATCACGTAGATGACGCCGGTGCGCGGCACGGGCCGGAAGGCGCCGGGCCTCAGCTCCGATCGGTTCACCGACCGATCATACTTGCCCGGCGCCGGACGGGACCGGCGCCGGGTTAATGGGCCCGCGGCAGCGTCAGGGTCAGGCGGCACCCGCCGCGCGGTCCGGCCGCCACCTCCACGCGGCCTCCGTGCAGCTCGGCGATCCGCCGCGCCGCCACCAGGGGCACGGCCGCGATCGGTCCGCCCGGGCGGTCGGCCCAGTCGAGGTCGAAGAAGCGGCCGAGCATCGCGGGCGGGAAGGTGACCACGTCCTGGGCCACCTCGATCGTGACCGCCGAAGGAGTGGCCGAGCCGCCCACGGTCAGCTGCGCGCCGCGCACCTCGTAGGCCTGCATCGCGGCGAGGATCGCCACGGCCATGCCGGACAGGCCCGCGGCCAGCCAGCGCTCGTCGCCGGCCACGACCACGTCGATCGCCGAGACGTCCACCGACGTGTCGATGCCGGCCAGCCGGCGCTCCGGGCCGACCACGGCCAGCGCCAGCTCGAGCAGCTCGACCACGCGCAGGCTGCGGCGGGTGAGCACGGGGTCTTCCCCGAGCACCTGCAGCCCCTGCACGAAGCAGGTCGTGCGCTGCAGCTCGGCGCGCGCGAGGTCGGTGACGACCTGCTCGCGCAGCGATCGGCCGCTCTCGGCGAGCTGGTGCAGGCACGAGGCGATCGCGCCGAGGTGGCGGGTCAACTCGCGCGCGGCGGCGGGCTCGAGCCCGCCGCCCACGGGCTCCCGGGTGCCCGCCGCGGCCGGGGAGGTCTCGTGGCTGCCGTTCAGTCGCACGGAAGAAGACTCGGGCGAGCAGAGCCGGTTGACGTGGCGCGCGTCGTGCCGCATCCGGAAGCCGGGCGGAAGGCCTTCGGAGAGGCCGGGCGGCTCGCTCGCGCGGGGCGGGGGCAGCTCGTCGACGAGGTGGTCGGACGACGACGGGAGGTACGGGCGTTCGGCGGACGGGCTACGCGGCTCCAGTTCTGACACGTCGGGACCTCACATGTTCCTGTCAAGGTTGATCTCGTGGCCGGAGGCCCGGGCCGCGGGCTGCTCCGGCCGGCCCACGCAGTGAAGGTCCGCTCGCCCCAGGCCGCGCTCCGGCCGCGCGTCTCGGGCGCGGATCGAAGCGAAACCGGGCAGGTTGGCTCTCCGATGGGTCGGGGCTGATCACGGACGCTCGATTGCGAGAACACGGGAATTGGGGACGCTCCGATATCTGCCGCCCGCGGCCGGCCTCGTCCTGAGGGGAGGCGGCCGCGAACGAGGCGCAAGTGTGCCCGACCACCCCGACACCCAAGGTCCATTCCGCGCCCGCGGCGCGCGTCCAGCTCACTCCGGATCCGCCGGGTTGTTGAAGAGCGCGCCCAGGTTGATGCGGCCGTGCGCGAACTGTGGATAGCCGGCTACGCTCGGGCCGCCGCGGTCCAGGTTGGACGCGGTGTCGTCGGGAGGGAACAGCTCGCGATGGCGGCGAAAGGTGACGCGGCGGTGTCCCCTGTCACCCTTTCCGGCGCGGCGACTCTGTTCGAATGAGGTCCTTCGGCGGAGGTGCCATGGACACCGAGGCGAACGGCGCACGGGCCGCGGCCCGAGACGCCGTGGGGTTGCCCGACGTGGAAGTCGTGCGGCGCGTGCTCCACGGCGAGGCGGCCCTGTTCGAGATCCTGATGCGCCGCTACAACCAGCGGCTCTACCGCGCCGCCCGGTCCATCGTGAAGGACGACGGCGAGGCCGAAGACGTGATGCAGCAGGCCTACGTCAACGCCTTCCAGCACCTCGACCAGTTCGAGGGCCGGGCCAGCTTCGCCACCTGGCTCACGCGCATCGCGGTGCACGAAGCGCTGGCCCGCCGGCGGCGACGGGGCCGGGCGATGGAGATCGAAGCCATGATGGACGACGGCGAGAGCGACCTCCTGGCCTCGGGCGACCCCGGCCCCGAGGAGCAGGCGCTCACCGGGGAGCTGCGGCGCACGCTCGAAGCGGCGCTCGACGGCCTGCCCGCGATGTACCGCGTGGTCTTCGTGCTCCGGGAGGTCGAGGGCCTGGGCACGGCCGAGGTGGCGCAATGCCTGGAGACCACCGAGGACGTGGTCAAGACGCGGCTGCACCGCGCCCGCCTCCTGCTGCAGCGCGAGCTGCTCTCCCGCGCGGGCGCCGGCGCGCGGCACGCCTTCACCTTCCGCGCGTTCCGCTGCGACCGGGTGGTCGGCGCCGTGCTCGCGCGGGTCTGGCCGCTGGCGGCACGGATCCATTGAAAGCGGCGCCGCGCACGCGGCGCCGGTCAGGTCAGAGCGACTTCAGGTACTCGGCCAGGTCCCGCCGCTGCCCGGCGGTCAGCTCGAGCTTCAGCGCGGCCGCGTAGTGGTCCACCACCGCGGCCAGGCTGGCCGCGCGGCCGTCGTGGAAATAGGGCGGATGCCGGGTCAGGCCGCGCAGCGGGGTGGTCCGGTACTTCTTCGAGGCGCTGCGCGCCGCGTAGGTGGGCTCCATGCCGGTCTCGGCCGGCGCGTGCAGCTTCTCGTCGGTGAACGACGCCCCCGCGTGACAGGTGGCGCAGCGGGCGCTGCCCGCGAACAGCGCCTGTCCGCGCCTGGCGGCGGCCGCGTCGAAGCTGCCGGCGGCCGCGGCCGGCCGGCCCAGGCCATGCTGGTACTGGCGCAGGGCCGGCAGCTTCGGCGTGACCAGGTCGGGCCCGGCCGGCTTGACGTCGATGCCCAGCCGCGGCTCCTTGAACGCGCCCTGGCCGCCCATCTGCGTGACGGCCACGTAGGCGTTCCAATAGGAGATGTCGCCGTCGCCCGTGTAGGTGGCCTGGCGCACGCCGGCCAGGCCGTAGGCGGGTGGGATCACGACCGGAAAGCTCTTGCCGTCGTGGTTGAACCGCGGGTCGTATTTGCCGGGGCCCCAGGACCGGTACACCTTCTTCTTGGCCTCGTCGAGCGCCGGCGACAGCGCGATGATGGCGCCCGGGTCCAGGGTGCGGTTCGCGTGCCCGTCGAGCCGCTTCCCGATGCCCGGCATGACCGAGTCGTCCACGGTGGAATGACACAGCGCGCAGGTGATGCCGACGCGCGTCAAGGTGTCCTTTCCCTCCCGGGAGACCACCGTGCCCTTCACGCCGACCACCGCGTTCAGCTTGAGCAGCGCCACCGTGGTGGCCGGGCTCTTCAGGTCGGCCGTCTTGAGGATGCCGGGCGGCAGTGCGTCGGCGTCCACCTTCAGCCCCACCGAGAGGGCGGTGGTCGGGTCCACCGCGCCGGCGATCGCCTCGTGGAGGCGCAGCTTGTCGGTCCAGAACGCCTCGTTCCCGAACGTGTCGTAGCGGAAGATCTCCTTGCCGCCGGCCGGCTGCTCGGGCGTGGCCTGCGTGCGCTGGCTCGCCGTCACCAGGCCGGCGACGATCGCGATCATCCCGACCGGCCGCCATCGCGACCGGGGGCGTGCTGGGATCTCTGGTGTCATGGCGCTCTCCTCCCGTGAGAGACGGCTCCTACTGGAGTGAGTGCCGAGACCGGCCCCGGGTGACGGGATTTCCGCGGGGTGAGGCGCGAGGGCCTCCCGCGTTCAGGAGCGTGTCAGGCGAACGCGACCGCCAGCATCTGGTGGCCCTCGAGCCGTGGCACGCGGAAGGAGACGCGGCCGCCACGCTGCTCGAACGGGACCGCGCGCTGCTGCGGCACCGCGGTGACCGAGGCCACACGGCGCGGCGCGCGCAGGCTCACCGCGAGGTCGAACAGGGGGATGACGTCCTCGATCACGTCGAAGTCGGCGCCGCGGCGCTCGGGCACGTAGTGCAGCAGGTGCACGACCCAGCGCCTGGCCGCGCTCTGCTCGTTCACGGCGGCCAAGAGCGTGCTCGGCCCCTCGTGCCGCACGAGCGGATCGGCGAGCAGCAGGTCCACCGCGTTCAGGACGAGCCGCTTGCACCAGCGCGGCGCGTTGGCGGCGTACTGGGTGAAGAGGGGATGCGCGAAGTAGACCGTCCGGCCGTGGCGCACCGCGCCGGCGTAGCCGGTCCGGCCCGACGACGGCGTGTGCCGGTGCGACGAGTAGTGCTGGAACGTCCGGTTGAAGTAGGGGACGACCACGTCCGCCAGCACCTCGGCCCCCGCCAGCGGCTCGACCTCCAGCGCCCTGCGGTAGACGACCAGCTCGCCGGAAGGGAGACCCTTCGCCAGCGCCTCTCGCGCGCGGATGAAGTCCGGGCTGAAGGGCGCGTCGCCCTTCAGGGCCACGCCCAGAGGCAGCGCGAACTCCTTGCCCGCCGCGTCGAGGCCCGCCCGGTGCGAGGCGAGGAGGGCTCCGCCCCTTCGCAGGTACTCCTCGAGCTGCGCGCGCAGCGCCGGTGACACCGCGATCTCGTCCGGGAGGACCAGCAGCCGATAACGTCCGAGGTCGGCCTCGGCGGAATCGACGAAGTCGAACTGATGGGCGCCCTCCTGGAGGATCCGCGTGGCGCCCATCGCCGGAGGCGGCGTCCGCCCGCCCGTGAACTCCTCCGGGCTGAACACGCCAATGTCCACCACCGGCCGCGCCCCGCGGCACCACGGCTCCTTCCTCTCGACCTCGGCGTAGACCGCGCCGATCAGGTCGTAGGTCGGGCCGTCGAGACGGCCGGACGGGTGGAGCTGGTCGCCCACCGAGCACTTCGCGCCGAGCGCGAGCATCTGGAAGCACTCGAACTGCAGCGCGGCCGGGTTCTTCAGCGAGTGGAAGTCGCCCCACGAGGTGTGGAACTTCCCGGTCATGCCCAGGCACTCGAGGCCCAGCGTGCGCGCGTAGCGCTGCGAGACCGGGAAGTGCAGGTAACCCCAGCCGCCGCTGGGCAAGGACTCCAGCTCCCAGTGCGTGTAGGCCGCGGCGATGCGGCGCTGCTCGGGCCCGACGTGGCCGCCGTTGTAGAAGAGCGTGCAGTCGGGGTCGAGGGTGCGGACGAAGGCGGTGAGATCCCGCTGGAAGCGGTGCGTGACCTCGCGTCCGAACTCCTGGCGCGCTCTCGCGTGCGAGGGGTCCACGCCGCGCCGCTCCATCTCCGCGCGGCAGCGCGCGCACGAGCAGTCCTGCGCGGCCACGATGTCGAGGAAGAGTCCGTCCACCGGCACCAGCGCGAAGAGCTCCCTCAGGTGCGCCTTCAGGAAGTCGGGGTAGGGCGAGTTCAGGCAGAGCCGGCGGTAGAAGCCAGGCTCGTAGGGCGGCGTGCCCTGGAGGGCGCCGGTCTCGGTGACCATGCGCCAGCCGGGCTCCGCGTCGGCGGTGTACTGGTCCCACTGCACGGTCACGTAGATCGGGACACGGATGCCGCGCCGGTGGCAGGCCTCGATCTGCTCGGGCAGCAGGTTGCGCGCGAGATGCGGATGGCGGCGCTCCGGGAACGCTTTGGTCTCGTAATAGAGGTAGCCGTGATGGCACCGCGCGAAACAGGTCACCGAGTCCACGTGCGCCCGCGCCAGCGTCGCCGCGAAGGCCTCCGCGTCGAAGGCCGCGCCCACCTCGGGGATGTGCTGGCTGGTGTGGAAGTCGAGGTGGACCTGCCGGAAGCGCAGCTCGAACGGTCCGGCCGCGGCCGCCGGCGCGCTCGCCGCGTCCTGTGCCGCCAGCGGCGAGGCCGGACGCACGAATAACGGCACGCCCGCTGCACCGGCGCTCACGGTTCCCAGGAACGCGCGGCGGCTGAGCCTGTGGGTCGGCATGGAACGACGCGGAGGCTATGTCGTTGAGGCGGTGAGGTCAAGGGGCCGGCCTGGGACCAACGAGCACCGTCCGCAGTTGACAACATCCACGTCTTCGGACAGAGTCCCCGCCTCGTTCGCCGGCTGTCCAGCTCGCTCGGGTGATTTTCGTGCCGGGACCGTGCGCCCCGGCCGTCGAGGTGACGTCGTTGCCCCGTTCTGTTCCCTGCCGCCGTCACCCCTTTCTCCGCCGCACCAGCCTGGTCGTCCTCGTCGCGTTTTCGCTCGAGAGCACCGAGCTGGCGCGGACCGCGATCGCGGCCACCGCCGCCAGCCCCGCCCCGGCGCGGCCGTCCGCGGCATGGAGCGGGCGGCGCCCCACGCCCGCGCCGGCTCCGCCGCCCAGCGTGCCGCGGCTCGCGGCGCGCAGCGTGAGCACGGCGGCGCTGCTCGAGCCGGAGCCGGTCGTCCTCCAGGCCGGGCCGTCCCCGGCCAGCGCCACGTTCCAGCACACGTACCCGGCCGGGTGGAGCCTGGTCTCGGTGCCGCTGGTGCCCGACGACCCGTCCCCGTCCGCGGTCTTCGACGAGGCTCCGACGCCGCTGCGGCTCTACGACTACGTCGAGGGCCACGTGCTGGCGGCCGGCGACCCCGGCGCGCGCACCGTGGCGCCCGGCCGCGCGTACTGGCTGCTGCTGGCCGCGCCGCTCACCGTGCAGGCCACCGGCACGCCGGTGGCGGCCGCCGGCGGCCATCGCATCGCGCTCCAGCCGGGCTGGAACGCGATCGCCACGCCGTGGCTGCTCGCCAGCGAGTGGTCCGACGCCCAGGTCTCGGTGCGCAACGGCACGTCCACGCTCGCGCTCGGCGCGGCGGCCGCCGCGGGCTGGGTCGAGGGCACGCTGCACGAGCCCGACCCCGGCGGCGCGGCGTACCAGCCCATCCCGCCCAACGCGTCGCCGGCGGCGCTGCTCCAGGCCTGGCGCGGCTACGAGCTGTTCTCCTCGATCACCGGCGAGCTGATCTTCGCGCCGCCGCCGCCCGACACCGTCCCGCCGACGGTGGACTTCACCGGGCTGCCCGACGGCGCGACCGTGACCGCCCCCATCGAGATCGCCGGCAGCGTCGGCGACGCGAACCTGGTCGCCTGGCGGCTGGAGTACGTCCCGGCCGAGGGCGGCACGCCGGTCGTGCTCGGCAGCGGCCACGCGCCGGTCAGCGGCGGCGTGCTCGGCACGTTCGACCCGACCGTGCTGCTCAACGGCATCTACGACGTGCGGCTGGTGGCCACCGACGCCGCGGGCACGACCACCACGACCACGCGCAGCGTGGTGGTGAGCGGCGAGCTGAAGGTCGGGAACTTCACGGTCTCGTTCGTGGACCTCGAGGTGCCCGTGGCCGGCCTGCCGATCAGGGTCACGCGCACGTACGACAGCCGCGACAAGCGGCGCGGCGACTTCGGCATCGGGTGGCGCGTCGAGCTCGCGAACCTGAAGCTGAGCCGGAACGTGCCGGCCGGCCTGGATTGGGACGGCACGCGCTCGGGCGGCCTGATCCCGAACTACTGCATCGAGCCCGCGCGCACCCACCTCGTCACCGTGACGTTCCCCGACGGCAAGGTGCACGAGTTCGACGCCGAGGCCGAGCCGCGCTGCCAGCAGCTCTTCCCGCTGCAGGAGACCACGGTCGTGTACCGCGCGCGGCCGGGCACGCTGAGCACGTTGACGCCGCTCGACGGCGGGTCGGTGATGGTCCTGCCCGGCGGATGGCCGGGGCCGCTGCAGCTCGTGGACTGGTCCACGCTCGAGACCTACGACCCGCAGGCCTTCGTGCTCCGGCTGCCGGACGGCCGGTCCTTCGCCGTCCACCGCACGCTCGGGCTGCAGAACATCACCGACGCGAACGGCAACCAGCTCAGCGTCGGCCCGAACGGGATCGTCCACTCGAGCGGCAAGGGCGTGGCCTTCACCCGCGACGGCCTGGGCCGCATCACCGCGATCACCGACCCGGCCGGCCACGCGCTCGAGTACGCCTACGACGCGAACGGCGACCTGGAGACGGTCACCGACCGCGACGAGCACGTCACCACGTTCACCTACAACTCGAGCCACGGGCTGCTCTCGATCGCCGACCCGCGCGGCGTGCAGCCGATCCGCAACGACTACGACGAGAACGGCCGGCTCGTCCGGCACACCGACGCCCGGGGCGAGGTGATCGAGTACGCACGGGACGTGGCCGGCCGCCAGGAGGTCGTCACCGACCGCCTGGGCCAGGTCCGCGTGCTCGAGTACGACGACCGGGGCAACGTGGTGCGCGAGACGGACCCGCGCGGCAAGGTGACCACGCGCACCTTCGACGCCCGCAACAACCGCCTGACGGAGACGAACCCGCAGGGCGAGACCACCACGTGGACCTACGACGCGCGCGACAACATCGCCAGCGTCACCGACCACCGCGGCGCGAAGACGAGCTGGACCTACGACGCGCTCGGCCAGGTGCTGACCACCACGAGCCCGCTGGGCAAGGTCACCACCAACGTCTACGACGCGCGCGGCAACCTGCTGTCCACCACCGACCCGGACGGCAAGGTCACGAGCGCCACCTACGACGCCGCGGGCAACCCGCTGACGCGGACCGACGCGCTCGGCTGCACCGCGCGGCACGAGTACGACTCCACGGGCAACCTGACGAAGCAGGTGGACGGTCTCGGCAGCGTCACGACCTACACCTACGACACCAACGGCCGCCGCCTCAGCGAGACGCGGACGCGCGTGGTGGGCAGCGCGACGGAGACGCTGGTCACCACCTTCGCCTACGACAAGTCCGGGCGTCTCCTGGAGACGACCGCCCCGGACGGCACGGTGACCGCGCAGGAGTACGACGCCGCCGGCCAGGTGACCGCCAGCGTGGACGCCCTCTCCCGGCGCACCACGCTCCTGCGCGACGAGACCGGCCGCGTGACGCGCGTGACCTTCCCGGACGGGTCCACCGAAGAGACGGCCTACGACGCCGAAGGCCAGCCGCTGACCGTCACCGACCGCCGGGGCGGCGTGACCACCTACGAGTACGACGCGGCGGGCCGGCGGGTGAAGACCACGCATCCCGACGGCGGCGTGGAGACGGTCGCCTACGACGAGGCGGGCCGGATCGTCGCGACCACGGACGCCCGCGGGAACACGACGCGCTACGAGTACGACGCGAGCGGCAACCGCACCAAGGCGACCGACGCCCTGGGGCAGGTCACGACCTGGACCTACGACCTCGCCGGCAACGAGGCGTCGCGGCGCGATCCGCGCGGGAACACCACGACCTACGAATACGACGCGCTCGGGCGGCGCGTCCGCACCGTGTTCCCGGACGGCACGGACCGGCGCACCGAGTACGACGCCGCCGACAACGTGCTCGCGGAGACGGACCAGGCGGGCCGCACCACGCGCTTCCGTTACGACTGCAACGGACAGCTCGTGGAGGTCACCGACGCCGCCGGCAAGGTGACGGGCTTCGGCTACGACGAGCTCGGCAACCGGAACCGGATCACGGACGCGAACGGCCGCGTGACCCGCTTCGAGTACGACAAGCGCGGCCGGCAGACGCGGCGCATCCTGCCCTCCGGCCACGCGGAGACCAAGGAGTACGACGCCGCCGGCAACCTCCTCCGGCACACCGATTTCGGCGGCGCCGCCGCGACGTACGAATACGACGCGGCCGACCGCGTGCTCGCGCGCCACCATCCCGACGGATCCACCACCAGCTTCACGTACACGGCGGGCGGGCAGCGCGCCACCGTCAACGATGCGCGGGGGCTCACGCGGTACGGCTACGACCCCCGCGGCCGGCTCCTGCACCTGACCTATCCGGACGGCCGCCGGCTCGAGTACGCGTACGACCGCCACGGCAACCGCACGGGCCTGACCGCGCGGGCGGGGCTCTCCAGCTTCGCCGCCTCGTACGGCTACGACGCGCTGAACCGGCCCGCGAGCGTGACGGACCCCCTGGGACGGGCCTACGGCATCGGCTACGACGCGAACGGCAACCGCGGCGCGCTGTCCTTCCCCAACGGCGTGACGACCGCGTACACGTACGACGCGCAGAACCGCCTCACCGCGCTCGCGACCACGCGCGCCGCCCTGACCGTGTTCGCCTCCGCGTACACGCTGGGCCCCGCCGGCAACCGCACGCAGGTGGTCGAGCACGACGGCACCACGCGCGCGTACGGGTACGACCCGGTCTACCGCCTGGTCAGCGAGTCGGTGTCCGGCACGCAGCCGTACGTGAAGAACTTCACCTACGACGCGGTCGGCAACCGCGTGCTGCAGGTGGACTCGGCCACCGGCTCCATCGCCTACGCCTACGACGAGCGCGACCGCCTGGTCACGGCCGGGGGGGCGAGCTACGGCTGGAGCGACAACGGCGACCTGACGACGAAGCCCGGCGCCGACGGCGCCACGATGACCTGGGACTTCGACCACCGCCTGCGCCGCGCGGTGAAGGCGGACGGCACCGTGGTGACGCACGCCTACGACGCCGACGGCAACCGCGTCCGCACCGAGGTCACTCCGCCCACCGGCCCGCCGCAGGCCACGGACTACCTGGTGGACCCGGCGGGCCCGCTCAGCCACGTGGTCCTCGAGACCGACGGAGCGGGAACTGCTCTCGCCTACTACCTGCGGGCCGAGGACGACGTGCTGGCGGTGGTGCGCGCCGGAAGCACCCGCTTCCTCCATGCGGATGGGCAGGGCTCGACGCGCCGGCTCACCGACGAGGCGGGCGAGATCACGGACACCTACGCCTACAGCGCCTTCGGCGAGCTGCTCGACCACACCGGCAGCGATCCCAACCCGTACCGCTTCGCGGGAGAAGCGCTCGACCCGAACCTCGGCTTCTACTACAACCGCGCGCGCTGGCTCGACACCGCCTCCGGCCGGTTCCTGAGCCCGGACCCGTTCGCCGGCCTCGAGCACGACCCGCAGAGCCTCCACAAGTACCTGTACGCGCACGCGGACCCGGCGAACCGCACGGACCCCACGGGCCTGTTCTCGCTCGGCGGGATGATGGCGGCGATCTCGATCCGGGTGACGCTGTTCTGCCTGGCGCACCCCACGCTGCTCGCGGTGATGGGGTTCGTGGCGGCCATGCTGATCCCGGCCGAGGTCAGCAACTCGCTGATGGGCGTGCCCGGCTTCCAGGGCATCGGCGCGGCGAACCAGGCCAAGTTCCGCGCGATCCAGCTCATCAAGAACTTCCAGCTCCGCGGCTACGTGAAGCAGGCGCTGTCGGGGAACGGCCGCCTGTCCCAGCTCCTCGGCGACACGTTCGAGAAGCTGGCGCGCAAGACGCTGTTCCCCGGCGGCCGGCCGAACCCACAGGTCGGCAAGCGCTTCGCGGACATCGAGTGGCGCGGGTTCCTGATCGAGATCAAGAGCACCACGAAGCTCGACGCGCGCAGCAAGGCCCAGCTCGCGGAGCTCTCGAAATCGGGCAGCGACTTCGTCTACGTGTTCCTGCAGAAGCCGGGGGCTTCCGTCATCAAGGCCATCGAGGAGGCCGGCGGCACCGTGGCCTACATATTCGATTGAAGGCCGGCGAAGCGACGGCCGAACGGACCTCCTCCGTCCTGCGGCGGCTGCGCGAGGCCATGGACGCCGCGCTGCGGCCGCACGGCTTCGCGCCGGCGGGGCCGACCCGCTTCGCGGACGGCCGCGGCCTCGACCAGTGGTTTCGCGACGCCGGGTGGAAGGCCGACGGCGTGGACCTGGTCTGGCGCACCCCGTCGCCCACCTCGGTGGACGTCGCGGTCTACGTGCGCGTCCCGGTGGGGCAGGGCGTGGAGCTCGACGGCACCACCACCTCGTTCCTGGCCGGGCACGGCGAGTACTACGACCTGCCGGGCGGGCTCTTCCGCGGCAGCCGCGAGGACAAGCTCGTGGACACCGTCGCGAAGGACGTGGTCGCCGCGCTGGGCTGGTTCGAGCAATACGCCACCCCCGCGAAGTGCCTCGCGCGGCTGGAGGAGGACGACCGCAACGGCCCGCGCAAGGGCTCGCGCCCGCACCAGGCGGCCGTCGAACACCTCAGGAGCCTCGCGTGAGGGCCGCTAGGCCGCACGCCGCGGCGCGCCTGGCGCTCGGGCTCGCTCTGGCGGTGCTCTTCGCGCCCTCCGCCCGCTTCGGCGCGAGCGCGCCGGCCACCCCGGCCGACGGCTGGCGCATCCAGCTCGAGGCCGCCGTCCCGGGCCTCGTGGACAAGGCGC
>DATBIZ010000409.1:0-3232 GCA_036556645.1 Vicinamibacteria bacterium
AGCCGGTCCCGCCGCGTCAGAACCAGGCCGGGCGCCGGTGGAGATGTCGCCGCCCGCGCTGGAGGCGACTCGCCCGCGCCGCTGACGAATCGCCGCGGGTGCTACGCTAGTTGCAGCACCTGGAGGTGAGCGGCATGAGCATGCACCGTCGGCGCGCGGCGAGCCTGT
Organism: Vicinamibacteria bacterium; assembly: GCA_036556645.1. GTDB lineage: Bacteria > Acidobacteriota > Vicinamibacteria > Fen-336 > Fen-336 > DATKEG01. The sequence continues at coordinate 169 of DATBIZ010000409.1, forward strand.
TGGCGGTCGCCTTCCTGTCCATCGGCCTGGCCGCCTGCCGCGAGACGACGGTCGCCCGGCTGCTGGCCGAGCCGGAGCGCTGGCGCAACCGCGACGTCGGCCTCAAGGGAGACGTCGTCCGCAGCGTTTCGGTGCTGGGCCGGGGGGCCTTCCAGCTCGACGACGGCACCGGCACGATCTGGGTCGTCTCGACGCGGGGCGTGCCGCGGGAAGGCGCGCGGGTCGGCGTGCGCGGGGAGCTGAAGGACATCGTGGACCTCGGCACGCTCGTGCCCCTGCCGCCCGAGGTCGGATCCGGCCTGGTGCTGCTCGCCGAGGACTACCGGGCTCGCTGACCTCTAGTGTCCCGTCCCAGAGATTCGTCGGCTATCTCGCCGCCGATGCATCCCGGCTCGCTGCGTTGCTCCTCGCTTACATATTCCGATATGCGCACTCGTCGCGCCTTGCGAGCCGGGCGCCTCGGCGCCGATATAGCCAACGACTTTCTGGGACGGGACACTAGCGCCCAGGCAAGGAGCGGCGCGGAGGCGCGGGCCGGGGGGCCGGGCGCACCGGCCCGGTGGGCTTGCGCGCGGCCGGCCGGCTCGCGGCCGGACGGCGGCCCGCGGCCGGGGGCTGGCCCGCGGCGACGCCGTTCCTCATCTCCGTCTTCGACAGCGCGATCAGCGACTCCGGCGGCCGCCGGCCGTCCGGCAGGACGAACACGTGGACGTGGTCGTTCGGCTCCCGCAACGCCTCCACGCGCTTCTCGCGCTCGAGCGCCGCGATCCGGTCCATCAGCCACTGCTGCTCGCGCGCGGCCATGCGGCCCGTGTACACGTCGAACGCCATCCCGCTCGCGTGCGGGGGCACGTCGATGTGCGTCGCGCTGCGGTTGGTCTCGGTCAGCCGCCGCTGGTAGCCGAGGGTGCGCACGAGCGAGCTGACCGGCAACGGGCGGCCGAACTCCGCGGCGTAGTCGCGCGCCAGCTCCACCATCAGGTCGCGCGCTTCCGCACGCAGGAAGCTCAGCAGGCGCGCCTTGAGCCGCAGCCGCTGCGCGGGCTGCGCGACGTCGTAGGCGCGGCCCTCGAAATCGCGCGCCACGTCCCCCAGCAGCCGGTACTCGGAGACGACCTGCCGGCGCCGGTCGTAGTCCTCGTAGAACGAGGCGATCACCTTGCGCCGCCGTTCCAGGAGACGGATCGCGTTGGCGGTGCCGCGGATGCGCGACTGCAGCGCGGCCCGGCGGCGGCGGTTCGCGGCGGTGCGGCGCAGCCTCGAGAGCCGCTTCCGCTCGTCCGCGGCCCGCGCCTTCAGCTCGTCCAGCCGCTCGCTCATCTCCTCGTACGCGTCGCGGAAGTCACCCCAGCCGTCGTAGAGCGGGATCTCGGCCCCGGTCACCGGGTCGTGGTGCGTGAACGGATCGCCGTTGGCCAGGCCGGCCACGCCGTAGAGCAGGTAGTGCTCGCCGAGCGGCTTCACCTCGACGAGCTGGTCGCGGGCGATCATACGGGCCAGCTCGGCGTAGTCGTGGGGGGTGTCGAAGTCCTGCTCGCGCGTGGCCGCCACCTGGATGGCCAGGAAGCGCTTCCGGTCGGTGTAGTGGCGCAGCTCGGCCGGCACGGTCACGCGCGCGGCCCGGCCGACCGGCTCGCCCCGCGGCTCCTCCACCTTCCGCGCCATGTCCTTCCAGGTGCGGGCGGACGCGTCCAGCGTCGGCGGAGGGGGCTCGTCCGGGTCGGGGATCGCGAAGCGCCGCAGGCCGAGGTGGGCGACGAGCGCACCCAGCGCCGCGATCAGCGCGGCGTAGACGAGGATCGTGCGGCGGCGGGGAGCAGGCATCGTCTCTGGCTCTTGCGGCCCGACACCCCTAGGACACCAGAACCGGTGCGCGGATGCAAGCCCGCCGGGCCACGAACTTCGCGTTCGGGCCCCGAAGCCGGCAAGAGGCGCGGCGGGGCCACAGGCCGCGCGCGCGAGGACATACTGGTTCCTGGGCGAATGCGTGAACGCCGTCACACGATGATCGGAGCGGCCGGGCTGGCCCTGGTCGCCGCGATCGCGGCCGCCGCCGCGCTCTGGCCGGCGCGCCGCGACGCGGCGCTCGAGGCGCCCGCGCGCGCGGACGCCTCGGGGCCGCCCCGCCTCGCGGTCACCGACATCCAGCTCGGGCGCTCGGTGAGGCTCGACAAGCGGGTCGCGGACCCCATCGACTCTTTCGCGGCCGACGACACCGTCTATGCCTCGGTCGTGACGGAAGGGCGCGCGGAGCACGTGCGGCTCACCGCCCGCTTCTCGCGCGCGGGGACCGTGGTCGCAGAGGTGTCGCAGGGCATCGCGCCCCCGGGACGCGCGGTGAGCGAGTTCAACATCTGGAAGCCCGGCGGACTGACGCCGGGGGAGTACGAGATCGAGATCCTGGTGGACGGCGCGGCCGCCGGCACGCGACGGTTCACGGTGCGATGAGCCGGCGCGTCACCGAGGCGCGTCGCCGCCTCGAGGAGGGACCATGGTGAAGACGTTCAACAAGGTCGCGGGCGTCGTGCTGCTCGTGGTGGGCCTGGCCGGGTTCGCGATGCCGAACCTGCTGGGGATGCACCTGACGCCGGTGCACAACATCATCCACCTGCTGACCGCGGCCCTGGCCCTGTACATGGGCTTCGCGGGATCGCTCGACGCGGCGCGGACGTTCAGCATCGCGTTCGGGGCGGTCTACCTGCTGCTGGGCGTCCTGGGGTTCGTCGCGCCGGGCGTGGTCACGGCCGTGATCGGCCATCCGCCCGCGCCGGCCGGCGAGCTGACCCCCGACAACGCGGTGCACCTGCTGCTGGGGGCCGCGTTCCTGGCCGTGGGTCTCATGCAGTCGCGGTCGGTGACCACCCGCACGGCCTGACTCGCGCCGGCGACTTGACGGCGGCGTCGCCATGACACAGGGTTGAGCCATGGCGACCAAGAGCAAGAGACGACGCCGCCTGCCGATCGACCGACGACGCACGACGCCGGCTGCCGGCCCGCGCGACCGCCGAGCGCGGCCGCGCTTCAGCTCCGCGACCGCGGTGGCGGCCGAGGCGCTCCGGACCGG